>JAJFMK010000224.1 GCA_021772215.1 Chlamydiota bacterium
AAAAATTCTCCACTGGATTCAAAATGAAGGGGCGGAAGGACTGCAAATTCTCTCTCTTATCGGTTCGTTTGATCCTATAAAGTCCAAAGTAGATGAGGATCTCCTAACCTCATTGTACAATTTTCTATTCGAAACAAGTGAGCGTCAAGCTCCACTTTCGCGAGAGGAAGTTGAAGAGGTATTGACTCTTCTCTATCCCGAGAAGCCTGAGCTCATTAATGCTGTCTATCCGACTCTGTTGATTAACGATCTCCCCTTTTATTTCGAATCCGACATCAATCAGGCGATTTTAGTTATTACCAAGGCGCTCTTTCAAAAACATCTCTCCAAATGTGAATCCTTTGAGAAGATTGAATCGATCATTGAAAAGCATGTTAAGCGGTTGATTAGCCAAGATAGTTTAGGCACAACTGGGATGGTACAGGATCTTTCAAGTGAGATTGTTAAAATTTCTCTGGAGACAGTCATCTCTCATTTTGTGGGACAGCTTGAAGAGTTAGACTTTACGCAGCTGATTGACAGAACGGTTTCAATGCTCCAAGGTAGAATCGCCAAGATGGATAACCTGGGCAAATCACCAATTACCCACCCAAGTTTAACTAGAGCTCTGAAAGCTGATAGTCCTCTAGACAAACAGGATCAGATCAATGATCATTTAAATCGGGAAGTTTCAACGTTTCTTGCGGATCAGCTTGGTAACGGGCTTCTGCAGGAGATCTCTACTGATATTTTTGATCGTCGCGCTGCTCTTTTCAAGATTGTGCAGAAAAACCCTGTTCTAACAAATCTACTAAAGTCATTAATCGACGAAAATGATCCGACCGGTTCGATTAACCGCCTAACACTCCTCTTAGATTTTGCCATCAAAGAAGTAATTACAAAGTTCTCACCGACAGCTGTGCAGCTGCTGCGCGATCAAATTAAGCCGATCCCTCTTCAAAACCTGATTGCTGAGAATTTATTACCGGTGATTACTGAAAAACTCCAAATGAAAAGTGAAGATGCGCGGCCCAGTAGACCCCATGATAAGACCCAGACTCCTTACGGAACATTAGTCTATGATCTGATCTTTAAGGTGGGCAATCTTACTGCACTTGTAGCCACGGATAGAGGGGCTAGTTTTTTCGGACTAGACTTCCTTAAACCGACACTCCAGGAAAAAATAGTACAGGCTATTTCTGACTTTAGAGATCCCGATAGAGGCTATCAAGTCATTGCTGCCTCACTGGCCGACCTCTTTGGTAAGTTTAAAGAGGAGGAGGATGTTCGCAATCTTCTCTTTAAGCCTGGCGCTCCGCTTGACCGCGCAAGGGTCGATGCGCTGCTTGAGGAGAATTCAAAACCACTAGGGAAGGCCCTAAGAGATATCATCTGCGAATCGCTTCCCACTTTAGGCCCTCTCTATTTTGACGGCGCAGGAAACAATTTAAGCACAACCCTTGCAAATATTATTAAAGTTCTCTCTTTGGAGGAGGATCAGACGTTAGATGTTCTCTTCCATCTGATCGATGAGTTAAAACGTGTACCGAAAAAACAGCCAAACTCCCCTACTAGCCCTTGATATTGATGGCACCTTGACCCATGGTAATGAGCCGATCGATCCCACCTTGATCTTATTTTTAGAGCAACAGGTTAGTTTGGGAGTTCATCTCCTCTTTATCACAGGTCGAACCTTCGCCTGGAGCGCCCCCACTTTTGAAAAGATCACCTGTCCATATGCGTTAGCGGTCCAAAATGGAGCGCTTCTTCTACAGATGCCTAACAGAGAGGTGGTCTACAGAAAACTCCTATCCTCATCTACTCTTCCCAAACTATCTGAAATTTGCGCCTCTGAACCGACAGGCGTGGTTGTCCTGTCCGGCTATGAAGGAGAGGATCGATGCTACTATCTAGGCGACCAATTTGATAAAGAGCTTTTAGATTACTGCCTCTGGCGAGCAGAAAAAGCTCATGAGACCTGGGTTGCCCTTGAAAGCTTTGAGCAGCTTCCTATATCCCAATTTCCCAGCGTCAAATTTTTCGGTGAGGAGAGCTCCTTAAAGCGAATTGTAAGCCAAGTTGAAAGAGAGCTTGATCTCCATATCCCTCTTACGTTTGATCCCTTTGATAAAAGTTTTCGCGTGGCGCAAGGGACACGTCAAGGTGTTGATAAGGGCGGCGCCCTTTTAGAGTATCAACAGTTGCATCAAAGCTTACAGTTTTTTACCATTGCTGCAGGGGATGACATTAACGACATCCCCCTGCTAGAAGCTGCCGACCTAGCTGTTGTCGTCGAGGGGGCGCCCAAAGAGGTCGAAGCGTTAGCAGATATGAGGGCCTCCCCGCCCTCCGAATTGGGGATAATCACTGCCCTTAAGGAGATACTTAAGTGAAAATTGGAATTAAAGACTTTAGAGTTCAATGTATAATCGGCTGCCTTCCCGAAGAGGAGGAGGCTGAGCAGGAAATTCAATTTGATATAGAGGTAACCCCGCGGCATTCTCACGCAAAAGAGGATCGAATTGACGAAGCGGTGAACTATTTAAGTTTAAAAGAGTCTGCAGAAGAGATCGCCAAGCGCGGTAAGTTTCGACTCATTGAAAGCTTAGCATACGCCATCGCTGATGATCTGCTCGACAAGCTTCCCATCTCTTCAGTCTCAATCGAGATTCGAAAGCCGGCCGTCTTAACCGGCGCCGCTTACGCCTACGCCTCTCTTCAAAAGGAAGCAGAAAATTGAGCGCTATCCTAGTCACAGGAGGAAGCAGTCCACTAGGTCAAGAGATTGCAAGGCACCTCTACCCTGAAGATGATCAGCCGATTGTGATCCAATACCACAAACAAGAAGAGCGTGCCCTGCAGCTGACCGAAGAACTAATTAAAGAGGGGCGGCGAGCTGTCGCTCTCTTTGGGGACTTCTCGACGCCCCATGGTGCCAAGACTTTTTTAAACCTTTATCAGGATAACTTTCCCTCTACAAAAGCGCTTGTCAATATTGTCGGTCCCTGGCTTGAAGAGGTCGATATCGCCAAAGGAAGAGAGCTCTTTGAAACCAGCTTCTTCGCTCCTTGTCAAATTATTGAGGCCTTAAGCTCTTCTATTGAAAAAAACGCCGGCGCCGTCGTTAACATCGGTGTTAGCGGCGTCGAAAAGGGCTTAGGCCACAGCAAAACGCTCTACTATTTTGCTGCCAAGTCTGCGCTCCTTAACAGCACACGAAGCTTTGCCAAAAAGATGGCCAAAGCGGGCGTGAGGGTCAACATGGTCTCCCCCGGTGTTATGGAGAGTTCAAAAATCAAGCCAAAGAAGAAGATCCCCTTAGGAAAAGAGACCTCTGAAGAGGAGGTGGCTCGCCTTGTTACCTATCTTCTAAGCGAACAAAATTTGACCCTAACAGGTCAAAATATAGAACTCGATGGTGGACTATCACTGTGAAATTTGAACAGACAGGCTGGCTTCACTGCGGCTTAGAGATCCCCCTCTATGAAAATCTTCTCTATATTTTAAAACTCTTAAGGGAAAGAACTGTTGAAGGACATCTTTTAGCTAAAGAGAAGCTCAACCACCTCCTCCAGTTCCGTGTGGGCGACAATTTCCCTAAAAAGCTTCATGAATTCCCTAAATGTTATCACAACTGGCAGGTTTTAGATCTTCTTCTTCCCCTATACTGGATCGATTATGAATTTCCGAAATTAGGGTTGAAAGGGCTGGTTGTAGAGCTGCTGGAAATCTCGCTTAATCTTGATAACCTTCCCCCGGCTGTTGATCTCAAACGCAAAGCCTTGGCCAAGGCAATGGGCAAAGATATTGAGATCTCCTATGAGCTAATGAGGGATGAAGATTACCTGTTCAATCTCATTATTGCCCTGCAGCCCCTCCCCCAAAGCGAGAGCGCTAAACTTTGGAGCTACATAGCTGATGGTTGGTCTGATAATATAATGAGGTATATTGGAGACCGTGGGGCTCAGAGCGGCTATGAAAAAAAACTCTCCCTTCTCGAGCGCTTGTTACGCAAAGAGGAGCCAAGTGACCCCTCTAGCTTGCCCCTTTTACTAGTCAGTTCTGCCCCGCCAATCACAGGCACTGCTTCCCTCACCTCCCCGGTAGATGAATATTGGGGCGATGCCGATCAGATGCACAGCTTGGCCCTTTTTCATAAACCTCAAGTTGAGATCCAAGGCAATCTGGCCAGTTATGGCGAGGAGATCCCTCCTCTCGATAATATTGATTCTGCCACAGAGCTTAGCCTCTATCTCGATGCCAAAGAGCCGGCAACCTTTACAGTGTCTGGAAAGTCTGTTTCAACATTTGGAATTGGTGAGCGCTGCCAAATCACTACGCCCTCAAAAAGATTCACTCTCGCCTTTGAATTAGCCTCTGGAGAGGGAGAGTTTCGCGCTCATATACGGCGTGGCAACCGCCCCACCCAAACCTTAAAAGATGGGGAGGCGTATGACTGGGCTATCGGCCTAAAAACCCTTCGCAGAGACTCCTGCTCACTTAGGTTAACGAGGGACTGTTCATAGCAACGCCCATCGCATGCATGCCGTTGTCAACGTAGTGTGTGACACCTGTGACGGCGGAGCTTAAAGGGCTTAAAAGGTAAAGAGCGCTATTGCCCACCTCTTCAGCGCCTAAGCCCTTCTTTAAAGGGCTGTTTGCTTCTGAATAGTCGATCATCTTCTCGATAAAACCAATCGCTTTAGCAGCTCTTGAGGGCAGAGGCCCTGCCGAGATTGTGTTAACGCGAACGTTCCACTTGCGGCCCGCCTCCCAGGCGAGCATTCTTGTATCGCTCTCTAAAGCCGCTTTGGCTCCACTTAAACCGCCCCCGTAGCCTGGCACGGCGCGTTCCGAGGCGATGTAGGTTAGACTTAGCACCGAGGCTCCTTTAGACATGATTGGGCCAAAGTTTTGCAGCAGGCTCACCATAGAGTAGCTTGAAGCGCTCATAGCGGCTAGGTAGCCCTTTCTTGAGGTTTCAAGGAGAGGCTTCGCAGCTTCTGGACCGTTAGCTAGAGAGTGGACTAAGATATCAATCTCGCCAAACTCCTCTTGAATCTGCTTAGCCACCTCTGAAATGGTGTAGTTGGAAACGGACTTGTAGCGCTTGTTTTCGCGGATTTCTTCGGGCACATCCTCCGCTTGGTCGAAAGCAGCGTCAAGTGGGTAGACCTTAGCAAACTCCATTTTTGAGCCATTGGGAAGCTTCATCGCCTCATCAAATTTGCCCTGGTCGAGCCCCATGGTAAAGATTTTATAGACGGGAGGCCATGTGCCTAATATGATGGTCGCTCCCGCCTCAGCGAGAGCTTTAGCAATAGCCCAGCCAAAACCATTATCATCAGCCACCCCGGCGATAAATGCCTTTTTTCCCTTAAGATCAATCGTCTTCATGCATCCTCCGAAATTAAAGACGAATGATAGCAGATCTTTTTGAAAAAATCTACGAACGAGATTTCTCATGATTCTGCTTTAGCGAATATTTTCTTTTTTGATGCGCTCGATGGCTTGACGCAGGTCTTTGGCGCCGCTGTCTAGTTGATGGAGAGTGGCGCGGAAGTGAGAGAGGGATGTGGTGGTCTCTTTAGCTACCTGGTTCAACTGAGCGATGGCGCTATTGATCTGCTCAGCACCAAGAGCTTGAGACTGCATTCCCTGGTTGACGATATCGAAGCGGTTTGAAAGCGCCTGCACCTGTTCAATGATGGTGTTAAAGTGGGCAGAGATCGAACCGACCTGCTCACCACCTTTACTGATCTCTTGGGTAAAGTCATCCACCCCTTCAACACTTTGCGAAAGAGCTCTCATAATCTCATTGATAATTTTCTCGATGTCTAGCGTGGCAAAGGCGGTCAAATCAGCCAAACGACGAATCTCTTTGGCGATCACGGCAAAGCTTTTTCCATACTCCCCTGCTTTTTCTGCTTCGATGGCGGCATTAAACGAGAGAAGATTGGTCTGGTCAGCTACCTTGGTGATTGTGGTGATGATGCTGGTAATGTTGTTAGCCTTGTCGTTTAGAATGGCTAGCTTAGTGGCGATATCTCCAGAGGCCTTCACCATCTGCCTCATCGCCTCACTCATTTCTGTTAAGCTCTGCTTTCCCTTAGAGGCGAGCTGCGCTGTTCCGTCAGCTACCGAGGAGACCTCATTCATCGTTGTCGCAAAATCGCGACTGGTAGTTGAGATCTCGTTGGCGGTAACTGAGATTTCACGCGTTGTCGCCTCCTGCTCGGTAATACTCTCCTCTTGCTGTTTAGATACGTCGGAAATTTCAGCGGCGCTAGATGAAAGGTTTGTTGCCAAAGCTCCAATCTGTCCAATAATATCTGAGAAGGAGGCGGCCATCTGGTTAAAAGAGTGCGCGACGTCACCCATCTCCGAATCGCTATTTTCCACCTCTACACGAACGGAGAAATCTCCTGCGGCAAGCTGCTTAATGGCTACTAAGAGTTTGTTTAGCTCTCCAATCATGCCCTCTAGGTGAGCAGCCATCCCATTAAAGGCAAGAGCCAGTCGCCCTGCTTCATCTTGATACCCCACTTTGGCTCGAGCTGAGAGATCTCCACTGGCAAAACGTTTCGTCTGGTTTTCTATCTCTTCTAGCTGTCCCACGACAGTTAGAACAAAGTAGAGGCCAAGACCAAAGCCAAAGAGAGCAATGAGAAGAGAGATCGTTACAGGAATCCAGAGGCCCCAGAGGGTGTGAATTCTCTTCACATGCAGTTCCTTATCGGTCTGGTCGATGGCTGCATCCCAAAAAGTTGATGTCACCTCATTAACGTTTTGTCCTAAGGTCTGCAGCTCTTCATTAATCAGCGAAATGTCTTCAGAGTAAATAACATCGCGGTTGACCCTCTGGATAAATTCCTGCAGTTTTTCGCTAAAGTCTCGAAAAAGGGCGGGCGTGATGTTCTCTTCGTTTTTTGGGTGGTTCGCCTGATAGATTCGTCCAATTCCAGAAAGGGCCTGATTGAGGCTGTTTTCTAAAAGTGCAAGACTTGAGATCAGCTCATAACGGCTTTCGTCTGTGAGCTTCTTCTCGACAACGGCTTCATCGATGAGCTGTAGGATATTGTTGAGGTAGGAATGAATTGCCGGGATTGTAACCATCGTGGTGCTCATCAAATAGTAATTGTAAAAATCCTCATCGAGCGCCAAGCCTGTCGAATCACCGATCAGATTGATGAGCTGTTTAACATTTTCAAGCAACTCTTTGTGGGACTCCTCACTAGTGGCGATGTCAATATTGTGGGCACTGCCTTTGAGGTTATCCCATGACTGTAATAATTTATGTGGCTCAAGATGGTTTGCTTTTTGCAAGGAGATAGGAAAATTTTCCGAGCGAAGCTGATCCCCTAATTCCTGATCGAGGTCTAAAAGCTTTAAGAAATTTTCAGAGATCTCATTGCGCCTAGATAAGAGTCTATCTTTAATTCCCTTTTCTCCCCGAATAGAGCGGCGCATTAAACTTCTATGTTCAGGAAGGAAGCGGATGATCTCTCTTAAGGGGCGCTCAAACTGATTTCCGGCGATCTCAATCTCGATCTCTCTCACATCATCGAGTTTTCGCCCGTAGAATTGATGCAGAAGATAGGTGTAACCTGTCAAAATTAGGCCAAGAACTATGTAGTACTTCGTGCTCGAAGAGACACGACTCATGAACTTGAACCAAAGGCTCTCCTTGGTCACCATATATAACACCCCTTCTTGCCCTATATACCCTTTATAGGCAGAGCAATCAAGGGGCGATGTAATTAGCTGTTTATCAGTGATTTGACGCTTTAAGAAGGCGATTCATCAGCGCATCATATAGGTGACCGGGCTGGGGCGCCTGGCACCAAATCTCCTCAATCCCCTCTCGATCACAAGCGATAAAGAAGCTATAGAGCTCTTGAGCATAAGACTCATTGCTGTCGACAAGTTGGTCTGCATTCGGCTCAAAGCCGATCTTCTTATGACTAGTGGCTGTCTCGAGGTTACAAAGAGAGGAGGTGAGCCTCACCCTAGCCGATGGGGCGTAGTGGCGATATTTCATTCCAGGACTCGGCGGCGCCTCATTTTGTGAGCCTTGATATCTGCTGATAGTAGGGAGGTGTTTTTGTAGCTGCTCTAAAGAGACCATTCCGGGGCGAATATAGATCGGCTGATCTTTAGAGAGGTCAATCACAGTTGATTCCAAGCCAAGTTGTGAGTCATCACCTGACAAAATAGCGTCGACTCTAGAGTCAAAGGTCTCCAAAATATCGCTTAATCTTGTGATTGAGGGTTGAGATGATATGTTCGCTGACGGCGCCGCAACCGCTCCCCCAAACTCCTGCAGAAACTCTTGAGCGCGCGGGCAGCTGGGAATGCGAATGGCTACAGTCTCTAAACCGCAGGAGAAGAGCTGAGGATCTCTTTTTTTTAAGATAATCGTTAATGGGCCTGGAATGAAGGCCGAGACCGCTTTTAGATGATCATCAGAAATTTCGCCATACTTAGAGATCTCTTCAACTTTAGCCAGATGGATGATCAATGGATTGTCAGAAGGGCGTTCCTTGACCCGGTATATTTTTTGGCAGGCGTCAGTATTTTTTGCATCAGCGCCAATACCCCAAACTGTCTCCGTCGGAAAGATAACAATTTTCCCCTCTCGAAGGAGCTCGGCAGCCTTTTTAACATCTTGAATCAGCATAAGAAATGCCACCATTTTACCAAGATTTTCCGTTACCTAAAAGAAAAAAGAATCCGTTGACCTTTTGCCCAAAAAAGCGGTATAGCTAGATGTCTAGAACGAACCAAAGTGCCCCGATAATTGGGGAGAATAGGGAAACAGGTGAAAGTTCGGTAACACACTGATCTTAAATCCTGTACGGTATGTCGCCGCTGTAACGAAAAGCCGCTCCGCTCTATATGCCACTGTCAAATATGACGGGAAGGCTTGGAAAGGCAAAAAAGTTTTCGAAGTCAGAAGACCTGCTTTGGGGAACCGCTCATCCACCAAGACTAAAAATTTTGGTGAACGCCTCGCACATATGGCTGAGATGGGGTACGACGCTTAAGTTGATCCCGCCTACTTTTAAAAATTCTATTTTACCAAAAGGACTCTTATGTCTTCAAACGAACCAATTTTAGAAGAAAACAGGGATCGCTTCGTCCTCTTCCCTATCAAACATCCCGAAATCTGGGAGATGTATAAACAAGCAGAGGCGAGTTTTTGGACCGCTGAGGAGATCGACCTCACAGCGGACCTTCGCGACTGGGATGAGAAGCTAAACGATAATGAGAAACACTTCATTAAACATGTCCTCGCCTTCTTTGCAGCAAGCGATGGTATCGTCAACGAAAACCTCGCTGTCAACTTCCTAAGCGAAGTGCAGTACCCTGAAGCGCGCTGTTTTTATGGCTTCCAGATCATGATCGAAAATATCCACTCTGAAGCCTACTCTCTTCTTATTGACACCTACATCAAAGATACCAAAGAGAAGGACTTTCTCTTTAATGCCCTTGACGAGCTCGACTGCGTCAAGAAGAAGGGAGAGTGGGCTCTTCGCTGGATTGATAAGGGCTCCTTTGTTGAGAGGCTGATCGCCTTTGCTGCTGTTGAAGGGATCTTTTTCTCGGGAAGCTTCTGCTCGATCTTCTGGCTAAAAAAACGGGGCTTGATGCCAGGTCTTGCCTTTGCCAATGAGTTAATCTCAAGAGATGAGGGACTCCACTGCGACTTCGCCTGTCTGCTCTACAACCAGATGAAAAACAGACTCCCCGTCGAGAGCGTCATAGAGATCATCAAAAGCGCTGTGGAAATTGAGAAGGAGTTCGTTAGCGACGCTCTGCCTGTAAAGCTGATTGGAATGAACGCCGATTTAATGTGTCAATACATTGAGTTTGTGGCGGATCGTCTTTTGAATGCTCTTGATATCCCAAAAATCTACGAAGCGACAAACCCCTTTGACTTCATGGAGCTGATCTCTCTACAGGGTAAGACAAACTTCTTTGAAAGACGCGTTTCCGACTACCAAAAATCGGGCGTGAGATCTCAAAAAGATGAGCATGTCTTCTC
Source organism: Chlamydiota bacterium (assembly GCA_021772215.1). Lineage (GTDB taxonomy): Bacteria > Chlamydiota > Chlamydiia > Chlamydiales > JAJFMK01 > JAJFMK01. The sequence goes on from JAJFMK010000224.1 coordinate 10,028, forward strand.
CCTAAACGAGGAGTTTTAACATGTTTGTCATTAAGCGCGATGGTAAGAAGGAGAGCATCAAGTTCGATAAGATCACCGGCCGTATCCAGAAGCTCTGCTATGGACTCAATATGGACCATGTGGAGCCGGTCCATGTGGCAATGCGTGTGATTGAGGGGCTCTACGAGGGTATTACCACAACTGAACTGGATAATTTGGCGGCAGAGATTGCCGCCTCTCTCACGACAAAGCATCCTGACTACGCCCTCTTAGCTGCCAGGATTGCGATTTCAAACTTGCAGAAGAACACCAATAAGTCCTTCTCAGCCACAATTGAGTCTCTATACCGCTATATCAACCCTAAAACAGGCGACCATGCTCCTCTGATCGCTGAGGATGTCTACCATATAGTTAAAAAGAACAGAGATCTTCTCAACTCTACAATGATCTACGATCGCGATTTCAACTATGACTACTTTGGCTTTCGCACGCTGG
>JAJFMK010000225.1 GCA_021772215.1 Chlamydiota bacterium
GAGTAGGGTTGTATGGGGGTCGATGAGATGTAGAGAGGCCAAAATCTCATGCATAAAGCCTTCCGGGTGTAGAAGAGATTTCCAAGCGAAGATACGGATCAAAAAGCTGCTCCAGAAGGGGACGATCACCAAAAAGAGGGCAATATTCTTAATGCGGTCCGGCAGTCTTGCCAAAGTGTAGCCAACTGGAATAGAGATGGCGATGACAACAGCTGCGCTGACGAGGCTCATCCAGAAGGTGCGCCAGAGAAGTTTGAGGTAGATTGTCTGTTTGAGAATTGAGAGGGTATCAAAGCTCCAACCGGGCAAAATAGCGCCGTAGAGATCACTTTGGCGAAAAGCAAAGGTGATCACTAAAATAGAGGGGATAATGAAGAGAAAAAGAATCCAAAGAAGTGCTGGAAACGTCAAAAGAGACTCTAATCTTCGCCCTCTATTCAATCTCTTCCTCAGTCACTTCGCCAATGGTTTCTGATGGCATCTCAGTTAGGGTTGTATCTTTTAAATTGTACCGCTCAAGCATGTAGGCGTCATCGCGGTGCCACCAGATCCAGACGCGGTCGCGCCATGTGATCGGGGTCACGTCAAGAAGAAAGCGGGAGTGCTGCTGCGTAATGGCAAATCTCTGCCCATGAGTGTCAACCCAATACTTGGTGTGGTCTCCTTTATAGACAACGTCACACACCTCTGCTTCAAAGAGGTTGTGCTCCTCTCCAAGTTGGGGCTTCTCTTTGGAGATGTGGATTTTTTCAGGTCGCACGGTGAGGTGGACAGAGTCACCCACGTTGAGTTTTTTATCGTTAAAGCAGATCACGTCGGGGAAGTTGTCAATCTCAAGACGGCAGTACTCTTTCGATGGTTTATCAGACACTGCGCCGTCAAGGAAGTTGGTATCACCGATGAAGGCGGCGACGAAGCTACTCTTCGGCGTCTCATAGAGTTCGGCAGGCGTTCCAATCTGTTCGACAATACCTTTATGCATCACAGCAATTTTATCGGAGACTGCCATCGCTTCTGACTGGTCATGTGTGACAAAAAGGAATGTAATTCCCACCTCGTCATGGATCAGGTCGAGCTCGAGAAGCATCTTTTGGCGCAGCTTCAGATCGAGGGCGGCGAGCGGCTCATCTAAAAGGAGGAGTCTGGGGCGGTTGATTAGAGCCCTGGCAATCGCCACGCGCTGCTTCTGTCCGCCGCTGATCTGATGCGGCTTCTTGAAGCCATGCTCCTCCATCTGGATCAGCTCCAGCATTTTTGCTACCTCTTTTTTGATGTAGCTTTCTGGTTTTTTCTGAACTCTTAGGCCAAAAGCGATATTTTCAAAGATGGTGAGGTGGGGAAAGAGGGCATAATTTTGAAAAACTGTATTGACTGGGCGCCGATTTGGTGGAAGTTTACTAATGTCTTCGCCATCAAGTAAAATTTTTCCGCTATCAGGCTGCTCAAAGCCGGCGACAAGCCGAAGCAGAGTGGTTTTTCCACAACCACTTGAGCCTAAGATGGAAAAGAACTGTCCCTTTTCCACAGCAAAGGAGACCGACTCAACCGCTTTTGTCGATCCATAAACCTTTGAAACTGAGACAAATTCCAAGCTATTGGGCAACAACTCTCCTCCAAGCAAAGTTTTTCCATTTTAGCAAATTAGAACCGTATTGAACAAGTACCAATTCTCTGTTATACTAGCATGCATGAACCAAAAAAGTTTAACTAAAGATGAGCGCTACCTCATAGCGCTCTATGAAGAGCATTTGAAGTCTGATGAAGAGGAACTAGCCATTGATCGCCATAGCGTTGGTGACAAGGCAAAGCTCTCAGCTAAAGGCGTCAACAGCACCGTCCATCAGCTCATCCGCGGCAACTTCGTCCGCAAGAAGGGCGAAGTGAACATTATCCTAACGACCACCGGTATCGAGGTGGCAAAAAATATTCTTGAAAACGGCTAGACAAAAGGTCTTGCATCAAAGAAGAGTTCGATCTCTTTGATGAGCCCTTTCTCTATTGTCAGATGAGCCGCTGTCTTCACCTGGCCAATCGGCTTTGGACAGAATAAATCATAGAGAACAGCTTCCCTATTGCCCTCTTTGATGTGAGTACGCACATCGAGCTTTTCAAAGAGGGGAAAGAATTCGTTGGCTCTTTGCAAAACAGCCTCTTTTCCCTCGTAGGTTCCTAGAGGGTAGATTAGTTTAACATCTTCGCTCAAACAGGCAGCTACCTGCTTGCTATCCTTATTGCCCATCGCTTCGTAATAGGTTAATCCGATATGATTCATTTTAAATCCTTTGGTTGTTAATTTCATTATAGTAAACTACAATTAATATGTCAAGAAGCTACAAATCAGACTTACGCAAAACACAGTCTCAAGAGACAAAAGTACGCATTTTGGAGAGCGCCAAAGCTCTTTTTTCAAAAAAAGGGTTTGATTCAGTCAAAATCGATCAGATCGCGCAAAAGGCTAAAGTCTCCTCCTCAATGGTCTACACTCTCTTTAAGTCGAAAAGGGGGCTCTTACAAACTTTACTCGATGAGGCGCTCCCGCCTAAGAGGTTTGAAGAGCTAGTTGATAAGGCGAGATCCACATCGGATCCCAAAAATCGGTTCGAAATGGCTGCCAAGATGTCACGAGAGATCTACGAGGCGGAAAAAGATATCATGGAGCTCTTAAGCGGTGCGTCCCTCATCTCTCCTGAGCTGAAAAAAATGGAGTATGAGAGAGAGGAACGCCGTTATCAAAGGCAGCTGCCAGGCATTAGCGAACTGCACAAGCAGGGCCTTTTGGCTAAAGGAATTACCCTAAAAAAAGCGCGTGATATCCTCTGGACATTCACAGGGCGTGATCTCTATAGACTTCTAGTTCTGACACGCGGTTGGAGCGCTGACTTTTATGAAAAGTGGCTTAGCGACACGCTAATCAAAGCGCTCCTCTAAATAGCGATTCTGAAGGAGTTTTGATTTTTCTAATAGTTTTTATCGTTATAGGGAGTAGAGGAGACCAGTCACCCGACTCCCTATATCGTGATTGTTTTTTCTTATCGATGTGTGGATTTTTATTGTGGCTCTTGTGTGCTTTTTTTCATCCAGGGAAAGAAGAGGACGTCGCGGATTGAGTGCTGATTTGTGAAGAGCATAACGAGACGGTCGATGCCGATGCCGAGGCCGCCTGTAGGAGGCATTCCCTGCTCGATTGCTTCGATGAACTCTTCATCGAAAGGCGCTGCCTCTTCGTCACCGCTGTCGCGTCGATCGGCCTGTTTTTGGAGGAGTTCCTTTTGAAGGACGGGGTCGTTTAACTCGGAGTAGGCGTTGCAGATCTCCTGGCCCATGATAAAGCTTTCGAAACGTTCGACGAAGCCTTGCTCACGAAGGGCGGGATCGCGGTGCAGCTTGCAGAAAGGGGTGGTCTCAATCGGATGGTCGATAATGTGGTGTGGTTGTATGAGGTGCGGCTCAGCAAAGACCTCGAAGAGCGCGCCGATAAGCAGACCACGTGACATCGTTTTTAGCTTGTCAGGATTGATATGACCAGAGTCGAGAAGGCGTTTTTTCATCTCTTCATCAGACAGCTTCGTGACGTCGATTTTTCCCAACTCTTCGATCGCATCAGTCATAGAAAGGCGTCTCCAGGGAGCCTTCATCTCCAAACTTGTTCCTTCGACTTCGATTTTTGTTGTTCCTGTGAGCTCTAGGGCAATATGTTCAAAGAGCTGTTCAACCAACTCCATGACGTCGTTGTAGTCGAGGTAGGCGCCATACACTTCTAGAAGGGTAAACTCTGGGTTGTGGTTGCGGTCGATCCCTTCGTTGCGAAACACCTTGCCGATCTCAAAAACCCTCTCGAGACCACCTACGACAAGCTTTTTTAAAGGAGGCTCGAGTGAGATGCGCATAAACATCTCCTGATCGAGGGCGTGAAGTGTTGTGGTGAAAGGTTTCGCATCGGCGCCGCCATAGATGCCATGAAGGACAGGCGTCTCCACTTCGATAAATCGTCTTTTTTCTAAAAAGTTACGAATGAGAGAGAGAATGCGACTTCTCGTTAAAAATGTTTCACGGACATCTTCGTTGGAGATCAGATCGAGCCAGCGCTTACGGTAACGCACCTCTTTGTCATGGAGGCCGGCATGTTTATCTGGCAGAGAGTGCAGCGTTTTACAAAGAAGCGTCGCCTTTTCCACAAGGAGAGTCAGCTCCCCTTTCTGTGTGCGGAAGAGGTGGCCCTCTAGTCCTAAGAGATCGCCTAGATCAATCTTTTTTTCAATCAGCTTCATCGCAGAGGGATCTTGATCACTCTTTTTCTGGTAGCCGACTAGTTCAGTGCGCTCTTTGTTAAACATCACTTGAAGGCGGCCCGAGCCATCTTGGATGTGGGCGAAGGCGTTTTTTCCCATGGCGCGGAAGAGGACGAGGCGGCCGGCAATCACAGTTTTTGGGGTTATTCCAGCTAGCGCATCTTCGCTAGTTCCTACCTCTTGCTCTTCATACTCATCATTGATCTCTTGGCAGCGCTTTTGAGGGCTAAACTTGTGAGGATAGGGGTCAATCCCTAGGCTCTTCAGGTCATTTAGTTTTTGGGTACGTAAGGTGAACTCTTCAGTTGACATCAAGCTATCCTGTTCTTACTAGATCTAAACGCATGTATACAAAGAAAGTAGAGATGATAATGATTAAGAGATAAAAGGCATAGTTAAAGATGAGCCACTGTAGGGGGCCTTTCTGCCTTCTCCACTTCGAAATCCATTTAAACATTTTCTTTACCTAAAAATTGGACGATATGGTCTGGTTTAATCCCTCGAAAGAAGGAGATCTGGAGGCGGCAGGAGCCGCCATTTGAAATGATGGGTAGCCCTTGATGCTGGTCGAGAAAGGGGAGCAGTTTGAGGTTGGCAATCTCTTTTGTGATCTCTTTATGTTTTGCCTCCAGACCAAAGGAGCCGGCCATGCCACAGCAGCCGCTCGGGATCTCTATGGGATCAAAACCGGTCAGTTTGAGAAGCTGATAGGTGGCATTTTTATCTGGCGACGCTTTTTGGTGGCAGTGGGTATGGATGAGGCAGCGCCTGTGCTCTCCTTTAGGGAAAAGATCAGGGTATCTCTTAAAGTGTTCGATCAGGAAGGGTTCAATCAGTGTTACCTGGCGAGCGACGCGTTTTGCCTCTTCATTGTCGTGGCCTAAAAGATTGAGAAGATCATCTGTCAACATCGAAGCGCATGAGGGCTCCAAAACAATGAGAGGGCGATGGCCAATATGCTTCATCAAAGCCAGAACCTGCTTTTTGGCGCCCTCAAGATCCCCTTTGGAGAAGGCGGGCCTGCCGCAGCAGCCTTGAGAGACGAGCCGGACATGGATGCCTAGGCTATTGAGGAGCTTGATGGCGCTTTTACCGATTTCTGTCTCCACATGCTCTAAAAAGGTGTCGCTAAGAAGGGAGGCTTCGGCAGTAAAGGGCCCTTTTTGCGTGTAGCCCTTAAACCATTTCGAGAGCCTCTCTGAAGCTACTTCTGGAAGCGGTCTTTCGGGGTCCATTTTTAAAAGCCGCTTGGCAAGTTTCGAATTTGTGGGGAGATACCTTGCCCATTTGAGGAGTTTGGGGAGATTGGCAAAGAGGCGATCCGCTAAAGATGCCCCTCGCTTTTTTCGCAGCTTATAAAGGACTTCGGACTTCATCTTCGCCATATCAACCGAGGCGGGACATTCCACTTTACAGCCTTTGCAGGCAAGACATAGATCCAAAATCTCCTCAATCTCTTCGCTGGCTAGGCTTTTATGATCGAGACGGCCGCTAAAGAGCGCTTTTAAGGCGTTAGCGCGCCCCCTTGTTGAGTCATACTCATTTTTTGTTGCCTGAAATGAGGGGCACATTAGCCCATCGCTTTTTCGGCAGGCGCCATTGCCGTTGCAGAGGTCGACGGCCATGGGGAAACCGCCGTCAGGGGCAAAGTCGAGGAAGGTGTGGAGCTTCTCTTCAAGAGGGGGAGTTTTAAGGTGTGAGAAGGGTTCCTCGTCGGTCAAAATTTTCCCCGGATTCATGAGATTTTCCGGGTCGAAGAGCTTCTTTATCGCTTTAAAGGCACGCATCACCTTATCACCGAAGAGGGCTTGGTTGAGGTGTGAGCGTACAAGGCCGTCGCCATGTTCACCACTCA
>JAJFMK010000226.1 GCA_021772215.1 Chlamydiota bacterium
TTCCATGTCAAGGATAAGCTGGCCCCCTTCGCGAGTTTCACGGTCCACCTCAAAGATCCCGTCGGCTGCACCTGCGGAATAGAGGGCTGCGAACATGTCGTTGCTGTTCTGAAAAGCTAGCTTTTCAGTATCTCCTTGACACTCCTTTAAGCCGAGACCTATATTGCGGTTTTAACCCCAGTTAAAAAAAGGTCTTGGCTTGTGGATTCCAAAACATTTATCATTGATACCAATATTCTTCTCTATGACCCTGAAGCGATCTTCAAATTCGCTGATAACAAAGTGGTCATTCCTGTCACTGTCTTAGAGGAACTCGATAGGCTAAAAAGAGTTCCGGGGGACTTGGGAAAAAATTCGCGGGCTGCGGTAAGAATCTTAGACTCGTTAAAAGATCGAAAAACGGGAAGCCTTCACACAGGCGTTGCGACAGAAGAGGGCCCCACAATTTCGGTGGTGACAGAGTATAAAAATGGACAGAAGTTCTCACTCTCTTTAGATGTAGAGGATAACAAGATCATCATGGCCGGCTACCTTCTTAAAGAGCGCGGCGAAAATGTGGTCTTTGTGTCGAAAGATTTAGGAGCCCGTGTGAAAGCGGAGTCGATCGGACTCGAGGCTGAAGACTATGAAAACTACAAAATCTCCTACGAATCTCTTCCCAATGGGATTAGACGAATCGATACAAACAAAAGTGATATCGACCAGTTCTACAAAAACGGTTCTGTCAAAATTGAACAAAGTGATGAGTTCTTCGCTAACGACTACTGCATTTTAACCTCTCCTGAAAACTCATCAGCCGTCGGGCGGTACAACCCTATGATGGGACAGGTTGAACCCCTCCTCAAAATTCCCCATATCTGGGGTATTAAACCTAAAAATGTAGAGCAGCGCTGCGCTCTTGACCTTCTGATTCGCGACGATGTGCCTCTCGTCTGCTTAACTGGCCAAGCGGGAACAGGAAAAACCCTTCTTGCACTGGCCGCAGGGCTTCGTAAGGTGTTCGATGAGGGAAAATACTCCCGCATTCTCATCAGCCGTCCCATCATCCCTTTAGGAAGAGATATCGGCTACCTCCCCGGCACCAAAGAGGAGAAGCTTTTTCACTGGATGCAGCCGATCTATGACAACCTCGAATTCCTCTGTGATTCTTTGGGAAATGAGCCCTCTGAGACTCTCAAATGGGTCACAGAGAGTAAGAAGCTGGAGATGGAGGCTGTTACCTACATCCGCGGCCGAACTCTTCCCAAGATGTATATCATTATCGACGAGGCGCAAAACCTCACCCCTCACGAGGTAAAGACAATTATCTCAAGAGCTGGCGAGAACACCAAAGTGGTGATGTCCGGAGACCCCTCACAGATCGACAACCCCTATCTCGACAAAGACTCTAACGGACTCACCTACACGATTGGTAAATTCATTGACCGCCCCGTCTTTGGCCATATCGCCCTCGATAAGACCGAGCGATCACCGCTTGCTGCCTTAGCTGCCGATCTGATGTGATTTAGATATTTAGAGCCTTTCCCAAAGCTTTTAAAGAGGCGAGGGTAATTCCCTTCTCTCCAAAGAGAAGATAGGCGGGTTCGCGCTGCGGCTCAAATTTGCTCCAGAAGGTCTCCAGCCCTCCAACAAGAGGGAAGAGCTGCTGGCTCATCTTAAAGAGAAGATGAGAGATCTGCTCCCCAAGCAGCCCGAGCCCTTCGACATTTTTTAACTCTTTGGTAGGAATCTGCCCCATGGTGACATATGTCGCCCCTTCGGAAGCCACAGCCCCAAGGGTTGAGATAACTAAAGCTTCTGATGTCCCATTGGGAACCTCAGGACCGACCATCAAATGGTTCAAGAGCCAGCCTTGATAAGCCTCTAATCGATTGATCACGACAAGAGCGATCAACTCCCCCTCTTTTTCGGCAATAAACCAGCGCTTTCCTTGCCTATTTTTAAAGAGGTTAGGGTGAGAGTAATGCACCTGAAGTCCTGAGCGCCCCTTCTGCCACTCCTCAGCAAAACCCTCCATCTCCTCTTGATATCTACCGGGATCGGTCACCTCTTTACATTCAACCCCTTCAGATAGAGCGCGCCGCACCTTCCTGCGCACCAAACTCCCATGCTCACCAGGGCGCTCAAAGGGATTTTCTTGAGGATTTAGAAAGAGAGTTTCGCCAAACTGAATGGCCACGCGAGGTTGACAGACCTGTTTAAACTCTTCTGAGACAAGAAAATAGGCCACTTCGACCTTTTTATCCAGACACTCTTGATGAAATGCCTCAATGAGCTCTTTCCACTCCTCTTTGGGTGCGACAGGATCTCCCAAAACTAGACGCGCCTTTTTTGTTTCTCGATAGGGAATAAACCCCTCTATAGAGGGCAGAATAAAATACTCTGTTCTCTCATCTAAAACCGCATCGGTAGCGCTACCGCCATAGAGCCGAACAAGCTGAACAGTGGTCTTTGTCAATTCGGCCTCTTGATTAAAACCTCTACAAACTCTATCCAGTCCCTTTTTTGAAAGTGCGGCTTTACAGCCGTGATCGGAACGCCCACTTTTTTCGTAAAATCTCTAACCTGGACAATGGTTATATTCTCATTCTTTGCTTCATGGTTGAGGTTATCTTTTAAGTTTCTCATGAAGCGATTATACACCAAGAGGCGCTGGCTCATTAATACCATCGAGCGCTTTATCTCTTCATCACTAAAGATCGTCGTCAGAAACTTTAAAGGGTGCAGATGCTCAACACGCACCCCCGCCTCATCTAACTGCGGTCTTAGCCGCGGAAGATCGAAAAGGGAGGCGTTCCCCAATGTGTTGATGATGAAAGCGACATCCCTCTTCTCCTCCACCGTCACGGGGCGCTCATAGTCACGGGGACCCCCAACCCACTTAGCCTCAATAGATAACGAAAAAAGAGTAAGTAGTATTAAGAGAGCTCTATTCATATGCTCATCTTAATAAAAATATTTTTTGAATACTACATATTGTAGCGGTTAGGATTATTTTTGCGCGGAACCTTAGCGATTAAGGTCTCCACAAGATTGGCCCATTGGCGCTTCTCAACCGGTGGTCTGATGAGCTCAAATGAGAGATCGACACGCTTGGAAAAGTCTTTGGCTTGATCAAGTGTTAAATTACCACGCGATGACTCCTTCTCAAGACTCTGTTTCAACCCCTTTAAAAACTCATCATAGATCCAGGTTCTTGAGCGCATCGCCTGCATCGACGCCTTCATCTGCTCATCAGTAAAGATTAAAGCTAAAAACCTCAAAGGGTGGATATGTTCAACTTTGGCCCCCACCCCTTTTAAAGAGCTCTGCAGTCCAGGGATCTTATAGAGCGGCTCCATGCCGAGGCTGTTGACGATATAGGCGACATTATTTTTATCCTGTTGGCTTATCTGCTGTTGGTAGTTACGCACACCTGTCGATTCGACAGATCGCTTAACAACAGCTGCCCCACTACTATTAGGAACCAAGAAAATGAGAGAGATTATGAGTAGTTGCAGTTGATACATTAGCCTCATTTTAAGTTAATTTCCCCTCTCGGTGCAATCTCTTTTTGGAGTTTTGACTCTCATCATGTATATGTTAAGTTTTGTTTTATATATGCGTTGGCTATCAATTTTACTTATTCCCTCTCTTCTCCTAGGAGACTACACCCTTAACAGGGCTGAGCTCTGCCTTGGCCCCAGCTACAGCTATCTCTGGCGCCAAAAAAAGGGCGGCTCTGAGCTCAAAGGCTCTCTCTATGGAGGTGAATTTCGCTTCGATCGCCTCAAACGGTATAGCTGGTACCTCGGAGGAACCGCCAGCTATCGCGCAGGCATCCTGCATAGTCACCCCTCCCTGCGCTCTCGCTATAGTGACTTCTTCTCTGAGGGGCGTTTCGGCTACACTTTCCAACAGAAGTGCTGCCCCAACTTCTCTTTTACCCCCTTTGTCGGCGGCGGCTATATCTTGACTCGCAACAACTTTTTAAACCCAAGCCCCCTCCCCATCCACTTCAAAACCGACTACCCCTTCGCCTCTGCCGGCTTTATATCGCGCATCTATCCGTTTAGCTGCTTTGAAATGGGGCTCGATTTAAATGCCCGGCTTCCCATAGACCCAAATTGCGAAGTGACCAAGGACCCCGACCATGATGACATGTCTTTGCGCATAGGAGAAAAGGTGAGCTACCAGATCAGCCTCCCCCTCATCTACAGCATGACACCCAGCTGGTCGCTGCAGCTTCGCCCCCAGTATGAGCAGAGGCTCTACGGCCACCACCCTAACTTCCCCTTTGACTTCATCGAGACAAAGGAGCAGTTCTTCTCTCTAATGCTCCTTCTTCAGTGGCGTATTTAAAACCGATGGTGATGTGGTGGGCAAAGCGCGAAGGTGGTAGGCCTAAATCTTCTCTTAATTCATCGAGCTCTCGTGACTCCACAACGATCAAAAAGACCTGATCAACATTGATTAAGTTAGGCGGATTGACAATTGAGTACTCAAGGGGCTTAAACTGGATCAGCTGGCCAATTTGAGGAACCTTTCCTAAGCCAAACGCGCTCGCCTCCTCACCAGACACTACAGTGATATGAGCTCCCACCAGCCCCTCCCCAAAGTAGGGCGGCTCAACAAACCCCTGATCTCGAATCTCCTCAATGAGAGAATGAACCACCTCATCACTTAGATCAACATAGAGAAAATCGCCCTCTTGGCACAAGGCCCCCTCATGGGAGAAGTCCTCACAGAAGCGCTGCCAAAGAGTCTCTTCGCTTGCAAATAGAGAGAAACTAAGTAACACAAAGATCAGCTTATGCACTTACCAGATGGTATAGGTTTTGATCCGGACAGGTTCTGCTCATCTTAAGACCACCTTGGCCAATGATCCCCTCCGCTATTGAGAGAAGTTTTTGATCAAAGGCTCCACAACAGTATGGAATTTCCCCATCCTGAATTCTCACGATCTCACAACTCTTCCCTTTTCCTAAGAGGTTAAGAGCTATTTTCCCAAGAGCCAGCTCCTCCCTTTCATTGAACAAATTTGCTATGATGTAGATGAACTTGTCGTTCAAATGTCCCGAAAAGGAGGCAAGGGTTTTTGGTTTTTGAGACAGGTTATGTATAAGTCCTGTTGGTACAAATGACATTTCTTTCATTCTCCAGTTGATACTATTAGCACGAGTAATTTATGCGTTCCCCTACTAATTTCCAAGAACTATTCTCAGCTATCCCTATCTGCACAAGGGATAAATCAAAGACTAAATGAGATACTGTTTCAATAATTTTTCATACATTTAACTTGATTTAGTTATTTAAAGGAAATGCTCCGTTGTCAAACAAATAGAGAATAACGCATAATCATTACTTAAAATCACCTGAAGTAGAAAGGATAAATTCATGGCAACAAGTATAGTTTTAGGGAAAAATGTGATCCCACTTTGTGAATTGCGCGAAGATTCAAATGCCCTTGAAAATATTATTAGGGGACGAAATGGAATTACAGAGGCAGCAAAAGCAGCTTTAGCAAAAGGTCACTACACTGACGCCCTAGCTGCACTTTGGAGCGCCAAGACATTTGAAGAGCGCATAACTTGGATGCGTGAAGCTGCCGATTCTCTGCACGCTCCCTTCATCTATGAGCTTGCTCTGGCTGAATTTGAAGCGATCTGTGAAAAAGATAGGGAAACCGGAGAAGGTCTTTATAGCGATGAGCGCAAAATTGAGGTGTTGAATACCGTATCACTGCCATTAATCAGAGCAGCGCAATTTCTAACAAGACAAGCAGCCCAATGCTCTAAAGACGATTCTGTTTATAATGGAGATGCCGATCAACGCCTTAAGAATGTATATATCAGGCTCATTGTCAAAGTGATGAAAGAGAAGACAGCAATTGATCCCTCAACTATCAATGAAGACTCTCCTGTAAAACTAGCAGCTTACCGTCGTAAACTAGAGGAAGTTGTCAAAAGAAGTTTAGAGATTGATCTTCCAGACCCTAAATGGGTAACTTATAACGGGATGGGAACCTTCCAAGGTGAAAGAAAAATGCACCCGAAGTCTCAGTGGAACGAACTTCGGCATAACTATGCGAAAAAGGTTATGGCAAATATTTACCCACACTCACCGCTTGTTGGAGACCCTTTATCTGCGCAGATACGCCCCATCATTGAGGCAGATTCTTCTCGCTCCTTCGTAGCAGTTTACAAAGCTATCATGGATTGTATGAAGGAAAATAAGCATATCACCCTTCAAATGGTTGAGAATGAATTAAGAAGAAACAACTGTCTTTCCTACCTTATTGCGCTACCTCCCCAAAGAGGTATGGACGTGACAGGCAATCTACCCTACTATCTTCACATCAGCGGACAATCAGATGAAAGTCCTGATGCGTTAACCATAAAAAATGATAAAGATGCATATAAGAGAAACCTTCTAAACCTAGGGAAGACAGGCTTTCTTTGTAGATAAATTATGAAACAGCCTCTCTAGACTATTTTTTTGCTAACAGCTCTAGGCGCCCCCAATAGAAGGAGTAGGCACCTTCTGGAGATAGAGCCTCTGGTCTCTTTTTTGCAAAACGATCGGCGATCTCTTCGGCAAAGGCGATCCGCTCCTCTTCCGGAAGGTAGTGCATATAGGGCCAGGTTCCGGTGAACCAGTTGGCAAATTCTCGCTTGGTGACAAAGGGGTCAACAGACGGGACAAACTCTGCCCGCGTTACTGTAAACCCCGCCTCCTCAAAGGCGCGTCTGTAATCTTCAAGATCGCTAAAAACAAAGGTCGGACGAAATTGAGCAAAATAGGGACTCCACCGCTCTGAAGAGATTGTCTCCTTAATCGCCTCATCAAAAGGGGGATTGAGACTTGGTTTTGGTGGAATCACAGCGATAACCTCTCCGCCCTTGTTCAAATGAGTGTAAAATTCTTTTGCTGCTCCGGGCAGATCTTTAACAATATGAAGGCTAAAAAATGCCGTTATGACGTCAAAGGACTCACCGGGAAAGCTGTTTGCATCACCATTGCCAAAACGAAGATTAGGAAAATCTTGGGAATGATACTGTTTTTTTGCCCAGGAGATCATCGCTTCCGAAGGGTCAATCCCAACCACGGTTCCATCTCTGACAAGTCGACTGATCCATGCGCTATTGCGCCCATCGCCGCAACCAACATCTAAAACCTGCTCATTTCCTGAAAATTTCACCTGTGAAAGCAGCTGCCAGCTAGAGCGGCGCTGCAATTCAGATGCATTGACATAGAGCGCCACCTGCTCCTCATTCCAGTGTGATCCAGAAATCTGATATGTTAATAATAAGAGACTTAGTGTTAGGGCATTTTTCATCATCAACTTCCTTTTTCCATATGAAAAAAGCAGATTATTAGAACTGTTTTTAAATTGCAATCAAGGAGAACTTCTGATAATATATAGGATATGAGTTCCTTGGCCTCAGCACTTTATACAACACTCAATATCCTAGGGATCTTCTTCAATCCCTTCGAATTTGAAGGTGATTATGGTGAAGAGGTTAACGCATTGAGGGAGCCGATCTTTGAGAGGGTCCTCCCCGCTCGAGCTCTCAACGCTCACCTGGAGGCGAACGGCGTGGCGAGACGCTTTCCAGCAGAGTATGATCAGAGCCGCGGCGTCAAAGTCAGCGAGATGGCTGACAAGAAAATCCTTAAAAAACTTAAAAAGAGACAGACCGAGCTTGGAGAGAAGCACTTTCCCTACTTTAGCTATCTAGAGATCACCTCCTATATCTACAGTTATGGAAATGAGCGGCTCTACCCTCTAGTGACCGATGCCCCAAAAGACCTGCGCGGTTTTGATAAGAAAATTGTCGCTCATTACGCCGCCCTTGGCAAAGAGTTTGACCTGCCCGTCTTGGGCTCTTTAGGGCCGATCTCAAAGGATTCCAAAGAGAAGCTCTTCGACCTCCTCTTCACCAAAGAGAACCTCAAAACTGCCCATCCCGCCCAAATCTTCTTCTACTGGCTCTACCAGGCGCAGATGCTTGATCTATTAGACGATAACCTCATTTCCAAAGCGAACCGCGTCAAAGCGATCTTCAAAGAGTCCTTAGGAAATAGCACCTGGCGCTCTGAAAAAATTGCCAGCGATCTTACAGAAAGAAAACCTGATGCGATCTTTACCCAAGAGTGCAATCTCTTAACTCGTCAGAAATTGATTGCAAATGGCTACCTTTTCCCTAATAACCAGCCGACTCAAGATGGAACCTACATCTTCTTAAATCCAGACATCTGGCAGAGCGCTAAGAGCATCCAAAATCACCCCTGGAGTGAGAAGGGAACGCTCTCGATCCTCCACGCTACACGTCATGATGGAACAAAAGCGCTCCTCGCCGCCGCCCACGGCAACTCTAAAGACCCAGAAGATGGCCGCAAACAGATCGCCCACCTTGCCAAGCTTGCCCAAGAGATGGGAAATATTGAGCTCATAATCGGTATCGACGCCAACACCAAGACCACCGAAGAGAAGCAAACTCTCCTCAACCTTGTCAAGAAGCTAAACCTCCAAGCAGCTACTGTCCCCTTCACCACAAATAAGCTGCGCCTCATGACCATCCAGTCCGAAAAGGCCGGCATTAAAGACATCAGCCAAAAAGACTTCATCATCACCAATAAAAAGGGAAAGCTGGTTGCTGAAACGAGTGGAGAGGAGGGATTGATCCCCAACATCAACAACCCCTCGGATCACCTTCCCCTCTTTGTTGAATTAGACCATCTTTCCTACATCTGAGCAGAACCCGTGTTCAAAATGAAGTGGATTTTTTAAACGCTGAACTTGATTGGCTAACTCTTCTGGACTCATCGATTTGCTGCATTCCAACCAAAAGAGTCTCTCAGAAGGAGAGATATATAGCGTTGAAACAGGCTCTCCCGCCTTTAAAAACTTCTCTTTTTCTAACGTCACATGAAAAAGTTTAAAGATCCTTTTAGCATTTTCCAGCTGCTCTTTGGGAATATGACACAAAATGAGCTTAACTCCTTTCCATATTATTTCATCAGTAGGGCAAAGGCCATTTAGATGGTTGTGTGCCAGGACATCAAAGGCTGCCACTACATTTTTTGCTGTAACTCCGTAAAGAAAATGTGCTTGATCATGTGCAATCTGATTTACATCAAATCGAAAGCCCCTATCGTTTTGTTCAAGAATTAATGGTTGTGTCATAGGTTTTTAGTTCATCTAAGGTAGTGATTGCGTCGGCGACGCCGTCTAAGTTTAAAAGAGTTTCGTGTGTGCTTTTGGGACCGAAGGCGATCGTTTGGCCAATGCCCGCTCGCTTGGCTGCCTCGATACCTGATTTAGAATCTTCAATGACTAGGCAATCCTTTGGCTCCAAAGAGAGGTTCTTTGCCGCCTGCCGAAACATCGCCTCTTTACTCGCATAGCTTCCATTGTCATAGACGATAAGGGTTGGGTCAAACCAGCGGTCAAGCCTTAAGTGCTTTCTAAAGAAGTCTAGGTTCCCCTTTGGCGAAGCGGTAGCGATAGTGTGAGGGATCCCTTCCTCTACAAGCTGATTGAAAAGCTCTTCGGCTCCGGGAGAGAGACAAAACTTTTTAGGATCAGCCAGACAGAGCGCCTGGTAGATCTCCTCCTTGTGGCCAGAGTGCCTCTTAAACTCCTCATCGCTTAAAGGTCTTTCCAAAATGGACTCCAAAACCGCCCGATTAGGCCGGCCATGAACGACCTCGAAAATCTCCTCTTCAGAGAAACGATGACCCCTCAGCTCTTCAGCCACCTGCGACCACGCCACCTCATGCAGATGCGCATCCCATAAAATCACCCCATTGAAGTCAAAAATAATCCCTTTAACCATAAGATTCGGTAATTATACTCTTCCATCTCTTCCCTTGTCCAACGCTATTATTCGGCCACTTTTTGGCCATTATTCGGCCAAAATGACCGAATAATGGCCGAATAAGCGTCTATTCGGCCAAAAATAGGTGAAAAATGGCCGAATAAAGTGTAAGATTAGAGAAGGGTACAATATGAGTTCAAGCGATAATAAGTTAGATATTCTCAAGCTTCTCAATGAAGAAGCCACAGCAATGACTGCCCAAGAAATTGCAAAGAATCTGAAAAGCTCTGTAAGCGATCGAACACTTAGGCGTTGGCTAGAAGAGTTGACCCAAGAGGGAATAATTATTAAAAGCGGTCGGACTAGAGGAACCAAATACCAAGCTATAATCCATCAAAAAAGTGAAAAACTTAAGGCAAGCAACTTTAGCCCAAAGAGCCTGAAGATCTTGGAAAAGGTGAGTCGTCCCCTCTTTGAGCGCGACCCAAAGCCCTATAACAGTGAGTGGTTGGAGAGCTATCGTCCGAACCAAACTTTTTACCTTTCCGAAGCGGGGCGCGGGGAGCTTCGGGAAAAGGGAAGTCGAGAGCTAAACCATGACCCCGCTGGGACCTATGCTCGTCAGATTTATAATCGTCTTCTAATTGACCTCTCTTATAACTCCTCTAGGCTTGAAGGAAACACCTACTCTCAGCTCGATACGGAAAGGTTGATCATAAGCGGAAATGCAGCGACAGGAAAGCTAGATGAGGAGAAGGTGATGATCCTCAACCACAAAGAGGCGATCCGCTACCTTGTTGAGAGAGCCCCTCAGATAGAGGCTGATAAGAACAGCATCTACACTCTCCACTATCTGCTATCCGATGGCCTTGTCGAGCCGCAATATGCCGGCAAAGTAAGAGACCACTGGGTGCGGATCACAGGATCGGCCTACATCCCGTTCGATAACCCAAAGCTGATCACGCAGCAACTTGAAAAGATCACCCAAAAAGCGGAGCAAATTGACGATCCCTTTGAACAGAGTCTCTTTCTCCTTGTTCACCTCAGTTATCTGCAGGCCTTCACCGATGTAAACAAGCGAACTGCACGTCTCGCCTCAAACATCCCTCTGGTAAAAAGAAACCTCGTTCCCCTCTCATTTAATGACATTGAAAGGGAGGATTATGCCTCAGCGCTATTAGCCATCTACGAATATCAAGAGGTAGAACTTCTTCTTGACCTCTACCAATTCTCCTATAAACGCACCTGCCTCGCTTACGATTCAACCTCCAAAGCAATGGGATTTGATGAGGTGCGTATTCGCTTTAGAAGTCAAAGACGAGAATTGATTCGAGAGATCCTTCTCAACCAAATCCATGGAACTCCCCTAAAAAAATTGATTGAAAAGCGATCAGAAGGAATCCCTTTGGAACACCGTTCCCGCTTTATCCAAAACATCCATGAGGATCTCAAAGAGCTCGACATGTCACGTATTGCTGGACTTGGGATTACTGAAGAGGAGCTCAGAGCATGGCAAATTCAAGAGGGATGACCAAAGAGAGCGCTGTGATGGCCACTAGGGAGATGCGAAACATCTTGCGGGCCCAGAGGAGGTCGCTGATGGCGTTGAAGCCCTCTAGGGCGGCTCGGAGCCAGTAGAGGCCAGCAGCTAGGCCGACGAAGAGGGTAAGTGGGCCGCTGTAGGCGAAGAGTGAAAGCGTTGAAACCATCAAAATAAAACCAAAGACATAGAGCGCCATACGCAGTTTGGTCGCCTGAATACCGCGAATAAGTGGCAGTGTAGGGACGTTAGCCGCGGCGTAGTCATCGAGATGATGCATGGCGATCGCAAAAAAGTGCGGCATCTGCCAAAAAAACATCAGAGCAAAGAGAAGGCTTGCCCCAAGGTCGAAGGTGCCGGCAGCAGCGCAGTAGCCAACAACGGGCGGAACACCGCCGGCGATGCTGCCAATTGCTGTAGCAAAGCGCGTCCTCGCCTTTAAGAAACTATAAAAACAGACATAGACCACAAAGCCTATCAAAGCCACATAGGCAGTTAGGATGTTGGTCCAGAAAGTGAGAGTCAAAAAGCCGATGAGGCCCAAAATAGTTCCAAAGAGGAGCGCTATTTTCCAAGAGACGGCGCGTCTGGCTAGAGCGCGTCCTTTGGTACGCTGCATAAGCAGGTCGAGATCGCGGTCGATGAAGTTGTTAAAGAGACAGGCGGAGGCCATCACAAGAGCAAGCCCTAAAAATGTCGCTAAAAAAGTGAGCAGATCAAACGAGCCGCGTCCTCCTAAAAAATAGCCGGCGATCACCGTTAAGAGATTGCCCATTACAATCCCCGGTTTGGTTAATAGGGCGTAGTTAATCATATCATCATCCTCACCATGAGATTATGCATAATCCAGAGGGTTCCTAAGGTTAAGATCAGCACAACTGTGATCATCGAATAAAAGACCAACTCCTCCCAATCGGGGCGATCGCCGGTGCCAAAGTGTAAAAAGAAAATCAGTTGGCCGATAGCTTGCGTCAGTGCGAAGCCAGCAATCGTCACAAGCGTGGTCAAAGGGTCCAAAAGATCGCTGGCGACAAGCCAAAAGGAGCCCGTCGTTAAAAGAAGGCAGAGGATGATCCCTCCCCAGCAGGAGCGCCTGGAGCCGTGCCAATGTGTTTGCGCCTCTTCTAAAGTCTCATTCATATTAACCCCGCAAGGTAGACAAAGGTGAAGATAAAGACCCAGATCAGATCTAAAAAGTGCCAAAAGAGAGAAAGACATGCTGTCCGTCTAAAGGTAGGCAAAGTGATGCCCTTAAAGAGAATCTGAATAAAGAGTGTCGCCATCCAAATCAGCCCAAAGGAGACATGCAGCCCATGCGTTCCCACCAGCGTGAAGAAGGAGGACAAAAAGGCGCTTGTCTGCCAGCTGTGGCCGCCCGCGACAATCCCGTAAAACTCATGAAACTCCAGCGCCACAAACGTCAACCCAAAGACAAAGGCGATCGCCATCCAAAAGAGCTGTCGCCCCTTTTGGCTATGTGCCGAGGCGAGCATCGCAAAGCCGAAGGAGATGTTACTGGCCAAAAGGGCCGCCGTCTCAAAGATTACAGACTTGAACTCAAAGAGATCTTTGGGCCCCGGGCCGCCGAAGGTCTCCACATGGAGCACGGCATAGGTAACGAAGAGCGTCGTGAAAAGGATCGCATCGGTCATCAGGTAGATCCAAAAACCGACTGTCGCCTTAGAATAGCTCGACTGATTGGGATCGGGAAAAGTTAAAGCTTCACTCATGAGCTTGCCTCCTCCATTTTACGCACCTCGTCGGCTTTCAAAATCTCATGGGCGTCATCTTTTGACAGGTGGGTGATCAAAAGAGCCACAACCCCAACAAATGAGCTGATCACCATCCACCAGATCTTCCAAGTGAAACCGAAGCCAAAGAGAATCACCAGCATTCCGATAAGAAAGGGAACACCCGTAGAGATTGGGAGGTAGATATCTTCATAGTCACCATCGCTGACGCTGACTCCTTTATACTTCATTGCCCAGAAGATGTCCCTCTCATGTACCTGTGGTATCTTCGCGAAGTTATACTCTGGCGGCGGCGAAGTCGTTGACCACTCAAGCGTGCGCCCATCCCAAGGGTCGCCTGCGATGGCTCGACGTGTTCGTCTCTGCATGTAGCTTCGAATCAGCTGGATCACCTGGAAATTGATGCCGCAAAAGATGATTGCTACACCGACAGCTACAAGCATAAAATAGGGGTGCCAGCCGGTCTCAGCGGGGTAGTTGTTGAGTCGTCTTGTCGCCCCCATAAAGCCGAGGACATAGAGCGGCATGAAAGCGAGCAAAAACCCCATAAACCAGCACCAAAAGGCATAGACGCCCCAGCGCTGGTTGAGTTGGTAACCGGTCACCTTCGGCCACCAGTAGTTAAAGGCGGCAAAGAAGCCAAAGAGGAAGCTGCCGATCACCATACCATGAAAGTGCGCCACTAAGAAGAGGCTGTTGTGTAACTCAAAGTCAACTGGCGGCGACGAGAGCAAAATCCCCGTCATCCCCGCGACGGAAAAGTTCAAAACAAAGGCAAAAAACCAGAGCATCGGCACGTCGAGATGCACCTCGCCGCGAAATTTTGTAAAGAGCCAGTTAAAGACCTTCACGCCGGTCGGTATAGCAATTAGCATCGTCATAATTCCGAAGAAGGCGTTGACATGAGGTCCCGCTCCCATTGTAAAAAAGTGGTGGAGCCAGACGACGAAGGAGAGAACGACGATTGCCAAAATTGCCCAAACCATCGAGGTATATCCAAAAAGCCGCTTCCTTGAAAAGGTGGCCACAATCTCTGAGAAGACTCCAAAGGCTGGAAGAATCAAGATGTAGACCTCTGGATGGCCCCACGCCCAGATCAGATTGACATAGAGCATCGGATTGCCGCCAAAATCGGGGGTGAAAAAGTGCATCCCCAAATAGCGATCGAGTGTCAATAGCGCTAGCGTCGCTGTTAATATCGGGAAAGCGAAGATCACCAAGATAACAGAGCCTAAGCAGCTCCAGACGAAAATCGGCAGCCGCATAAAGTGCATCCCCGGACAGCGCATCTTCAAGATGGTGACCAAAAAGTTGATCGCCGCCAGCGTGCTGCCAACACCTGCCACCTGCACCATCCAGATCCAGTAATCGGTACCCTCACTTGGGCTATATTCAAGCCCCGACAAAGGCGGGTAGGAGAGCCAGCCGGAGATCGAAAAGCCGCCGATCGCCAGCGATATCAACATTAACATCCCCCCCGCTGCGAAGAGCCAGAAGCTGATCGCATTTAGAAAGGGAAAGGCGACATCGCGCGCGCCAATCTGGAGCGGGACGATTAGGTTCATCAGCCCAAAGATAACCCCCATGCCGACAAAGAAGATCATCACTGTCCCGTGGGCAGAGAAGACCTCTTGGAAGTGGTGGGCAGAGATAAATCCCATCGAATCGCCAACGCCCATTACCTGCTGCGTGCGCATCATCACTGCGTCGCCGAAACCTTTTAAGAACATTACAAGCGCGATAATGAGATACATCACTCCGATACGCTTCGGGTCCAAGGAGCAAAACCAATCCTTGTAGATCCACCTCCAACGTTTAAAGTAGGTGATTAGTCCCAAAACGAAGAACATGCCGATCACCATACTGACGACGGCTATCGTCTGGCTTATCTCATGGTCAAAAGCCTCTAATGATAATGTTCCGAAGATAAAATCTTTCATGGCGTTAAATACTGTTGAATAATTTTTTCGAAGAGGTTCTCTGTTCCTAATTGATAGCTAACGGGGGGCACATAGCTGCTCGGTTTGGCAAGG
Organism: Chlamydiota bacterium; assembly: GCA_021772215.1. GTDB lineage: Bacteria > Chlamydiota > Chlamydiia > Chlamydiales > JAJFMK01 > JAJFMK01. The sequence continues at coordinate 15,128 of JAJFMK010000226.1, forward strand.
TCTGGGTAGTTCTCCCAAGAGAGGCTCTCTGAAGAGCCCCTCATCTCCCCAACCCAATTTTGATACTCTTCATCAGAAGAGGCTCTCGCTATAAAGTGCATTCCGGCAAACCCCTCTCCACTGATATTAGCTGAGGAGCCGCGGTAGTCGCCCTCTTTGTCCGCGATTAGGTTCAATTCAGTGCGCATCTTCGGCATGGCGTAGATCATCCCCGCGAGCTGCGGAATCCAAAGCGCATTCATCGGCGCGTCGGCAGTAATTTCAAAATGGACTGGACGGTCAACCGGAAACTGAAGATAGTTTACCGAAGCGATACCCTCTTCAGGGTAGATAAAGAGCCACTTCCACTGTAGAGCGACCGCCTGGATCCGCATTGGCTTCTCCTCCGAAGCAATTGGCTTGTAGGGATCCAGTTCATGAGTTTTAACCCAGGTGACGCCGCCGATAATCAAAATCAGAAGAAACGGCAGCCCCCACCAGATAAACTCTGCCAGCTTATAGTCCTCACCTTCCGGCTCATGTTTAGCCTTTTTATTTCCAGCGCGATATTTCCATGAGAAGAAAAATGTCAAAAAGTAGACAGGGATGACCACTAAAAGCATCAAGGCCTGAATAAACAAAAGAAGATCTCTCTCCTCCCTCGCCACCCAACCTTTAGGAAAAAGAACAGCTATCAGATCCCATCCCAAGTAGACCTGGACCGGCTGCATCACCAAAAAGATCAGCAGAATGGCGCCCGAAAAGAGCAGCGTGAATAGAACTGGGTATCGTTTTTCCATAAGAAACGGACCCTACCACTTTTTCCAAAACAAAATCAAATTTTTTCTTTTTAATCCAGAACAAAGCTGAATTTCAACGACTATCAGCCATAAGCATGACCTCTTCCTAAAACATTCTTCCTTAGTGGTTTAAAAAATGTAATTATTTATTTGATCTTAACAATTCAATATTAAAATCAAGGGTAGGAGGAGAGGGTAGCCACCGAGAGTACCCTGTAGGAGAATATATGAGTGATTATATTGTTGTCAGAGGCTCCCAGGTCTCCCATAGCGAGACAAAGCCCTACCAAAATCACTGTGCGCTTCAGACGCTACAAAGCTTAGATCGCCTCCAAGTCTTCGACGAGCAGACTTTGGGAAACGTTAAACAGGCAGCCGAGCAAATCTTCAATGGCTATCAAGATAAGCACGCCATGAAGCCTGGCCAATCCCAAAACGATGTTGCAAAACTCTACGGAAGGATCACTACAAAAGAACTCTCCTCATTCGAGGAGAGCTTAGAGGCGTGGGTTGGTGATGGTTCAGATACCGATATGACGAAAATCCAAGCTGCAAACAAGATACGAGAGGCAGAGAGATCAGGAAGCAGATCTCTTAACCTATCGGATCTAGATCTCGTTACCCTTCCTGATTGCCTTGCAACTCTTAACCTCGAAACACTCAACTTAGAAGGTAACTTTCTAATCTCATTTGATGGGATCCCTCTTACAGTAACGACTCTTAATTTAGAGAAGAACTGCATCGACTCCTTTGAAAAATGTCCTAATTTTCCAATGCTTAGAGACTTAAATCTAAAGAGTAACGACATCAAATCATTCCAAAACTGCCCCAACTTCACACATCTCGAGGTCTTGACGCTATATGCCAACAAGATCGAATCGTTCGAACACTGTCCTACCTTCATGCAACTTACTAAGCTGGATCTATCATATAACGACATCAAATCATTCCAAAACTGCCCTAACTTTCCAAGAATTACAATCCTAACGCTGTCTGGCGACAAAATCGATTCGTTCAAGCACTGTCCTAACTTCTTACAAATTAAGGAGCTGTATCTAAACGATAGCAGGGTTAAACTATTCGAGCACTGTCCAAACTTCGCATCTCTTGAGGTACTATATCTAGGCGGTAACGGAATTGAATCGTTGGAGGACTGTCCAAACTTTTCAGAGCTTAAAAACCTATCACTAAGCGGTAACAGAATCGAATCATTTGAACACTTTCCTAACTTCCCACTTCTTAAGAGGCTACACCTAGATAGAAACAGAATCCAATCGTTTGCGCGCTGCCCCAGCCTTACAGAACTTAAGTTTCTAGATCTAGAAATCAACAGATTCGTCTCATTTCAACAGTGCCCTAGCTTTGCACATCTCGAGATCCTAAATATGGAGCGTAATCCAATCAGAGCTCTTGTTGGAATTCCTAATTTTCCAAGGTTACTTCGGTTAAATTTCTCTTACTGCCCACTTACCTCTTTAGCATCAAATCTATATTTGCAAGCGCTAATAGACTTAAACCTAAACTTTTGCAAGTTTCTCGAACCAGATTTGAATCATCACCCCTACTTACCTAATCTAGAATTATTTAGCTGTACAGGAACCCAATTTGAGGGAAAAGAAGCGGATATTGGAGAAATCCTTAGATCACCTCCAGTTGATCTACCCATCTATGTTGCCTCCCCTAGTGCAGAGACCATAACAGATCAATCTGAACCTACTATTTCAAATATGCATCTTCTATCAGATAGAAAATTCAACTACAGCTTAAACTCGTGGGCTAAGGTAGAAGCTGAGGAAGAAGATAGAGAG
>JAJFMK010000227.1 GCA_021772215.1 Chlamydiota bacterium
CAACGCTAAACCCCTCCTTGGGGCTATAGACAGCAACTCCGTTTAGGGGACCTGAACTGAAGTAGGCTGCATCGACACTCATGTGACGCTTTGTGACTTCTTGCGCGGTTTCCAGGGGGTTTCGGGGGAGTGGGTAATGCGATTTACAAGTCTTGCGACGACGAAGAGGTAGTCGGAGAGGCGGTTTAGGTAGATGAGTGCGGAGGGGCTGATATTTTCGCTTTCGATAAGAGGGGCTACACGCCGTTCGGCGCGGCGGCAGATGGAGCGGGCCAGGTGGAGCGAGGCGCCGCCGGGATCGCCGCCGGGGAGGATGAAGTGGCGAAGTTGGGGAAGGCGTTTTTCCATCTTATCGATCCACTTTTCGAGCTGGGTCACATGTTCATCAAAGATGATCCCCTCTTGGATATTGCCGTCGACATGGGCAGAGGCGATGTGGGCGCCTAGCTCGAAGAGCTCCTTTTGAATCTCGATCAGCTGCTCTTTAATCGGATCGAGCGCCTCTTCGAGGGAAAATTGACAGAGGGCGAGGCCGAGAGCGCTGTTGCACTCATCTACGGCTCCAATTGTTTCGATGAGAGGATCTTGCTTTGATACAGTATCGCCTCCGAAGAGCGAAGTGCTCCCCTTATCTCCTGTTTTTGTATAAATCTTAATCATTAACTAGACTCGTTAGTAGGGCTGCTTTAAGTTCACGAAGCGCTCTGGGGTGATGGCCCGCCGCTTCAGTAAGTTTAGAAGCTATCCTATAATGGTGCCACGCTTTTGGCAAGTCCAAACGTTCGGTATAGAGTGCAGCGAGGTAGTACTCCGTTGTCGGATCCTCTTTGTCGAGCTCATGGGCACGCATTAAAGCCTCAAGCGCTTCATGGTAGCGATGGAGCTGGAGGTGCGTAACAGCGAGGTGAAACCAGCCGCTGGCAAACTGTGGGAAGCGCTCCAAAGATTCTTCGATCTCTGCGCGTTTTTTCTCGATTGAGGCGCGATCTTTATCGACTGACGTGAAGATAGCTAGGATCGCCTCCTCATCGCAGAGGCCTTCTAAATACTCTTGCGCCAGCTTTGAGCGCACCACCTGATGATCGGGAGTAAAATCTTTAATTTGTTCAAGGAGTTCCTTGCCCTTATCGGTTTCGTCTAAGAAGAGGTAGTTGTAGGCTAAAAACTCTGTTAGTAGAGGATCGCCTGGCATGGTCTTTAGAGCTTGGAGGTAGGTCTCGACGGCTTTTTCAAAGTTTTTGTTGGACCAAAAGAGAGCAGCCTGGTTCATGTAGGCCATGCCGACTACCTCCTTCATCTGCCGCATCTCCAGCGCTTTGGTGTTGAGGCTTAAGTAGTGCTCATCGGGGATGTCGATGCCGCGGGCGGTGGTCTCGATATTGATCACCTGCGTTTCGTCCTCATAGCGCACAAAGATGTGACCCGGAGGGGTGACAATCTTTAAGGGGAGTCCTAGGCGCTGGCTCAAGCAGAGGTAGAGGATCGAGACGCCGAGGCATACGCCGCGGCGCGAATCGATGACAGAGGGGATGAAAGTGTAGAGATCGATATCTTCAGTGAAGGAGGAGAGCGGAGGAAAGCGGTAGTGCATCTCATCGAAGATAAATTGACTCAAGGCGTCGATAATTTGACGAGGGGTTGGATTTTTGGGAAGCCTCGCCTGCACCTGGATCGCCATCAGGTCGAAGAGCGCCTCATAGGTGCGGGTCATCTGTAGGTCATCGCCGCTTTGGCTCAAGAGAAGTGCACGGGCTAGATCGATCTCTTCGGTGGGAAGGGGGAGATATTCCGCTTCGGTTTGGCAGCTGTGGCCCCTTAACGTGCGGTTTTTGAGTCCCTTGCCCAGCTCTTCGATGGTGAGCAGGTCGCTCTTTGCTAAAAGTGGGCAGCTGTTGCCGGGCGGCTTGTTAACGAGGTGAATCAGCTCCTCAACGAGCTCGGGGGAGAGTGTCGGCAGGTCGAGGTTTTGTGGGCTCTCATGGGTTAAAAGTGACCACGCCTCTCTCAGCGCACGGCGGCCCTCGGGCGTCTCCTCAAAAAGACGATAGAAGGCGAAGTGCTCTTTCACACTTTTAGGGTCTAAGCTCATAAAGAGAGCGCGGCGGTTTGCGTCGGAGATCTCTTTAGCAAAAAGGGTTGAAGAGAGAATAAGAAGGAAGGTAATGTGACGCAGCATTGACTAGAATATAAAGAGTGTTCAAAATTTAGTGAAGAACCATGTCTATTATTTTTTCCGGCTCAGCCGCTCTTACTCTTTCTGCGAAAGTATCAAAACATTCTGGGATACCTCTTGGTCAAGTGGAAATTAAAAAATTCCCGGATAAAGAGATCAATATTCGTGTGAGGGAGGAGGTGCGCGGGCAGGAGGTTGTAGTGATTCAAAACTGCACCGGCTGTCCTAATAGCTATCTTATGGAGCTCTTTTTGCTCATCGACGCCCTCAAACGGGCCGGGGCGCGCTCAATATTGACTGTTCTTCCCTATTTTCCCTACTGCAGACAGGACCGCGTCGCTTATTCAGGTCAGCCGATCTCGGCGCGTCTCGTCGCGTCGCTTCTCGAAAGAGCAGGGGCATCGAAGATGATCTCGGTCGACCTCCACAAAGGGCAGCTGGAGGGCTTTTTTGATCGCCCCTTTCTGCAGCTTATTGGACGAAAGCTGCTGATTGAGACGTTGAAAAAGCACCCATTTGAAAAGCCGCTTTTTGTGGCGCCAGACGTAGGTAGCATCAAGATTGCGAGAGCCTATGCCAAAGATTTTGGCACCGATTTCGCAGTTATCGATAAGCATCGCCACCATACCGGAGAAATTGAGATGCGCCCTATAGGGGAGTTTAATGGCGCCGAGGTGATCTTAGTGGATGATGTCTGCTCAACGGGGAGCACTCTTGTCCAGGCAGCCATACTTTGTGAAAAAAAAGGCGCTAAGAAGATTACGGCTGCCGTTACTCACGCACTTCTTGTTGATGACGCCGAGGATCAAATTTTAACTAGCCCCATTGAGACCTTCTACTATACAGATACCGTCCCTGTGAAAGAGGAGTTGAACCTTCACGATAAATTTATATCCGTTGATATAGCCCCTCTCATTGCCGAAGGAATCGCCGCAATGGTGTCATAATTATCTAGAAATTAATGGGCCGATCCTTCATCATGGCTCATATTTTTGTAGAAATTAGGAAGCTTTTATTATGCCTGTGACTCCTGACACGCCACCGCCTGCCTATGAAATACAGGTTGAACAGCGCTACACAGAACCTCTATTTTTTCTCTGTGGTGTAGGGGAAGCAAACGCCCTATTTCCTGTGATGCTCAAGCTTAAAGAGCGAGGAGTAGATTTCCGCGTTCTTTTGGCCTCGACAGCAACTCACCTCGTCTCTCCTGGCCTCTTTCCTGGACGGGTTCATACAATCGATCCGACAAAAGTTAATCTCATCTTGGGTAAAGAGGGGCCTCAGCTGGCGCTGCAGCTTCAGACCTTAAATGAAATTCGCGAGCGCTTCTTGCCGAAGATGATCATAACCGGAACATCCAACCTCGCAGAGGAGCAGATACTCGAAATCTTTCCCGATGTGAAGAAGATCGCCTATGCGGAGAAATTTACCTACGAGGCAGATAGCGAAGAGTTCGATTTAGTTAAACGCATCGCCAAACTGGCAACCCGTTCGATTGCAGCTACCAACTTGACCAAGAGCGCTCTTTTAGATTCTGAAGAATCCTTAAATATCGATGTTATGGGTCAGCCGGCAATCGAAGCGTGGCTAGAACAGATGGCGCAGATTAAGAGCGCCCCCATTCGCCAGGCGATGATTCGTTTGGCGCTAAAGTTAGAAAACCCCGAAGAGCCGATTGTCTCAATTGTTTTGGGAAGCTCAGACCCACCGGAGGTTTTAGAGCTCTTTTTAGCCATGGAGAAGACCCTAAAAGAGAAAGGGTACAATGTGAACATGCAGCCCCACCCAAAAATTGGTCAACCCAAAGTGCCTTTTTACGAGGCGGCTGCAGTCTCCGACTATATAATCTCCTTTAATTCGACCGCCGGCTTTCTCTCCCTCTTTTTACATAAAAAGGTAATATTCGCGGTGCCCGAAGGGGTCAAGTATACCAATTTTGCGATCGAACAGGGTTTTGGCCCCAAAATTTCAACTGGCAAAGAGCTGCTCTCTGCAATTCGCATGATGGAGCTTCGCCCTACGGATGACCTTCAGCAAAAGTTGGGGATGCCGCACAAGAGCAGTGAGGCGATTGCCACGCTTATTGAAGAGGAGCTAAAGTGAAGAAAGAAGATCTGTTGAAAAAGGTTGTCGCTCTCAGTAAGAGGCGCGGCTTTGTCTATCCGGGCTCCGACATCTATGGCGGCTTTGCTAACACATACAGCTTTGGACCCAACGGAACGCTTCTGAAAAACAACCTGCGCAATCTCTGGTGGCAGATTTTCGTGAGACAAAGAGAGGATGTGGTTCCGCTCGATGGGCCGATTCTTCTCCACCCAAGAACGTGGGAGGCGTCGGGACATGTGGCCGGCTTTAATGACGCTCTTGTAGACTGTAAAGAGTGTAAGGCGCGTCTTCGCGCTGACCATCTCCTTGAAGAGGCGTTAGGAATTGAGGTGGAGGGGCTCCCTCTTGAGGAGATCAACCGCCTCATTACAGATAGAGAGGTAGTCTGTCCCTCCTGCGGTAAAAAGAACTGGACCGAAGCGCGCCTTTTTAACCTGATGTTCTCAACGAAATTAAGTAAAACAGGCGAGGAGAACTCGATTGCCTACCTAAGGCCCGAAACGGCGCAGGCGATCTTTTTAGATTATAAGAACATCATCGATACCATGCGTGTGCGCGTGCCCTTCGGTGTGGCGCAGATCGGCAAGGCATTTCGTAATGAAATCACTCCGGGGAACTTCATCTTCCGCGTGATTGAGTTTGAGCAGATGGAGATCGAATATTTTATCCATCCAAGCGAATGGAATCAGCACTTCGACAGCTGGCTTGAGGATATGATGTCCTGGTGCGATAAAATTGGTCTTAACCGTGACCATTTAACGATCTATGAGCACCCCAAAGACAAGCTCTCTCACTACTCCGACCGCACCGCAGATATTCTCTATGATTTCCCCTTTGGCAAGAGCGAACTCTATGGCCTCGCCTACCGCTCCGATTTCGACTTGCGCTCCCATTCCGAATGGGCAAAGGCAAAACTTGAATATCTAGATCCAAAGACGCAAGAGCGCTATATTCCGCATGTGA
>JAJFMK010000228.1 GCA_021772215.1 Chlamydiota bacterium
CTCGCCACCGACCCCGACGCCGACCGCGTCGGCATCGCCTTAGCCGATGGCACCCGCCTCAACGGCAATGAGATCGCCGCAATCTGCCTCGATTGGCTCACCAAGCAGAGTCAAGAAGAGCCCGTCGGTGTGGCGAAATCAATTGTCACCACCGAGCTCTTTCGCTCCATCGCCGAGGCCAAAGGGTGGCACTGCGAAGATCTGCTCACCGGATTCAAGTATTTTGGAGAGCTCATCGATCGCTGGAACGCGCAAGACTCCTTCCACTTCCTCTTTGGCGCCGAAGAGTCGTACGGCTACTTGCTCGGACGCCATGCGCGCGATAAAGACGCCATCATCGCCTGCCAACTCCTGTGCGAAGTCGCCCTCGCCGCAAAAAGAGAAGGAAAGACCCTTCTCGATCGCCTCTATAACCTCTACCAACGCTTTGGCATCCATCGCGAAAAGGTGGTCGCACTCGTTTTGCAAGGCGAAGACCCCATGAAGAGGCTGCGCGCACACCTACCCACCGAATTGGCCGGCGAAAAGGTGAGCGCTGTCGAGGATTTTCTGCCACAGTCAGATGTGCTCCTCTTTCGTCTCGAAGGCGGCGATAAGTTGATCGCGCGCCCCTCTGGCACAGAGCCCAAAATCAAGCTCTACGCCGAAGTGGAGCTCAAAGCACAAGGCCCTATCGACCAAGCCCTTGCCGAAGCGGTAAATAGCTGCAATGAGCTCTTAGAGGCTCTCAAATCTCTAATTATTACATAGAAATTGCAATCATTTTGTTAGTTATATATCCTTATTAATAAAGGATTTTATAAATGAATTTCGTTAAATATTCACTTGTTACTATTTTTTCTTTTACTTCGCTACTAACTGCTGCGACGACTGAGATGACTGTCGCCTCTTACAACTGTGGAGGCCTACCTGAACATTACGACTACTTGAAAATGGCCTGTATACAGAAGGTGATTCAGGAGCGACACAGAGTCGACCCTGAGATGATGGCCCTCAATGATAGAATCCAGGAGATGGCCTTAAAAAGGCTATTTGCAAAGGGCAATAAAGAAAAGCGCCTCGTCGAAAATCAATGGAGTATGAAGAACCATCAAGCTATTTTTGACCATTTAACTCTCATACCACAAGACCCCAATAGCCCTAACACCCAGTGGCGCCAATGGATCGATGAGATGATCACTTGGTACCATGTCTCCCCCATCGTTCTTAGTGACGACGATATCAAGGAGAGATTGGATCAACATCTGCAAGATGTAACAAGGGGCGCTGAAGGGAGCCGCGAAGAGCTTCTACATCAAACATATCTCACAATGGCTAAGAAGATCTTTGCCAGCCACCTCAATTTTGATGTGATCTGCCTGCAAGAGGCTAACTATATCGACGCCTCACTCTTTCCAGAACATTATGAGGTGCACCTTTCAGGGATCAACTCTTTTCCTGGAATAATGACCTCTCAACGCGTTATTGCTTTTGATACGACCCGCTTTGAATGCATAGAAAATATGGGCGATTACAACGCACACAGATTTGCTCTCAAACTACGCGAGAAAGAGAGCGGTGCCACCGTAATCGTTGTCTCAGCCCACTTAGCCGGTTGTGATCCCTTTCTTGATGATTCCAAGGAAAGAGGCAAGCAGGCTAGTTCCGAAAAAGGAGATCAGCAGCTACGAGATCTATTCAGTTTCCTTGAAAACCAATCAGCTGATGCTTTTGTGGTCGGCATGGATTCTAATGTCACATCGATGCATCCCCGCATGAATATTATCAAAGAGGCAGCGTTTGAAATCGACTACAAGAATTTCATAGAACCAACCTGCACAAACCCCTTAAAAGTCCTCAACCACCGCATCGACTGGATTATTGCCAAAGAGGGCAATGCTGACGCAGCTCTGGTGACCAACATCCCTGTATTTGGCGTCGGCCTCAATAGCATCGAAACCAACATCAGCGACCACAAGCCCATTGCTGCGACAATCTCAATTTACTAGTGGCAAAAATTAACATAAGATATTATTTCACTTTTAACCCCTACTTACTGGAAGAACAACTATGTCTACTACTTCAGGGCCAATAACCTTTGGTAACGATAGAGCCTACTGGTTCCATCAGAGTTGGCTGGAAGAGAGAAGAGGAACAGCCCCTTCTGCAGCTGACGAAAACAGTGATCCAGAAATTGCTAGGGCTATGGCTGCCTATGAAGGCTGTCAAAATTGCCTAGCTGGCTATAGCAATCTGCGCGAAGTTGAGAAGGCCCACCTCTATTGTACGATTACGCCACTAGCTAAGAAAATGTTAGAGATAGCCCAAAAGGCCTCTTTAACCTCTAAACCTCTCGAAGCATTCCGCTTTACCTCTATTGCTAGTACATTGAGTGGAAGCCTAGAAACGCTCCAACAGCAACTACAAACAGATGGTATCTTTACCTCTGCTGTTGCTCTCGATTATTTGCTCACCAAATTGTTTACCAAAATGGATCAGTCTAACCTTCCGGTGAGTGAAGCTCCACCCACACCTTTAGATAAAGAGGCGCTCTACATTGAGTTGATGTCGCAGGCTCAAGAAATGCTACGAATGGCCAAAGAGACCTCTGAACTTACCCCCCAGTCCCTCTTCGCCCTTCAATCTCGGGTAGGAACTCTAGAGATGTTGCAGAATCAGCTAACTATCCAAGGTTATCTTTAGTTCATTGTTGCGACAATCTCTCTACTAGCCTTCAAAGCAATAAGGCCCTATGGACCAGCGCAAAAGCGCTCCAATGATTTCTTAGAAGCTCTAAAGGCTCAGATCTCCTAATCCAAAAGGGCTGAACAATTCGTCTGGGCCACAAACTCTTTGGAAATGATGCGCTAACAAATGAACAAGTGGATTCAAAAAACCCATAAGTCATCTGATAAGCCCTTACATAGTTTGATGCCCCTCAAAGCGAGATGACAGGTTATCTGCAAGTAAAAAATTGGTCAATAGAAAAGTTAATTATTTAATTAGTAGAAAAAAGTAGTTATATATAATTAGTATAAACGTTAAAATACTGTACAGAACAAATTTTAACGGAGATAAAAATGGCTTGTCCTACTAATTTATTTAACGATGAAAGATTTCACGAATTACCAGATCAAGCTCAGGTATCGATGAGAATAACACATTACGAGCAGCAGATAACGTTTATAAAACGGATGTTCGATATTGGAAAAACTGCTCTAGAAAGACATCAAGTAGCTATTAAGGACGGACGCTACAGTGATCTTTTTGCTGGAGTAGACAAACTTACAGATGCCGCCCTGAATAGCACATTGACTGATCTGGCTGAGGCAATTAGGGGGCTAAAGATTGAATTGACCGGTTGGCAAGCAGGTGACACTCCTCCTGCCAAGAGAGAACTCTTTTAACTCTTATTTCGAGGAGGGCCTTTTCTTGAAGGGGCTCTTCCGCGGGCAGTTCTTTTAGGGGGCCCGCGCTCTCCTTCCCCCTCTTTTGGCGGCTCGCCGATCCACTTTGCCTCCTGTTTGAGAAGCTGTAAGACCTTGGTGAGACTATGAAGCTCTCGTTTGGTGACGAGGGTGATGACGATTCCCTTTTTGTCGTAGCGGCCTGTACGGCCGGCGCGATGGATGTAGATATAGGGGTCGTCGGAGAGCTGGTAGATGAAAACATGAGTAACATCGGAGAAGTCGAGGCCGCGAGAGACGACATCAGTAGCGACCAAAAGGCGGATCTTTCCTTGACGAAACTTATTGGTAACAACGGTACGCACCTGCTGACTCATGCCGGCATGCAGGTAGTCGACACCTTTAATTTCAGATTTTAGATCTTTGGCCACCTTTTCCACCTGAATACGGGAGTGGCAGAAGATAATTGCCTGCTTCGGCTGCAGTTCACGAATTTTATCTGCAAGGTCGATGGTGCGCTGCTGGTGTGTACAGTAGAGAAAGCGGTGATCGATCTGGTCAGGAGAGGGTTCTTTTCTCTGTAAGACGAGCTCTTCTGGGTCCTTCATATGCTGTTTGGCGATCTTAGAGATCTCTTTGGGCATGGTAGCTGAGAAGAGAAGAGTCTGATGCTCATGGATAAGACACTGGATGATGAAGTCGAGGTCTTCATAGAAGCCCATACTAAGCATCTCATCCGCCTCATCGAGAATCACTGTCTCCACCTGGTCGAGCTCAATATCTCGGTTATAGATAAAGTCAATCAGGCGGCCCGGTGTGGCCACCAGAACATGAACGCCGCTTTTAAGTTTAGCGCGCTGGATCGAAGCATCCTCTCCGCCCATTATAGCAAACGTTTTGACTCCCTTCATCCCCCCAACGCGGTGCACCTCTGTGGCATACTGCATCGCAAGCTCTCTTGTCGGCACGATGACTAGCGCCTGAATGACAGGTCTAGAGACATCAACTTTATGGCAGATAGGAATCGAACAGGCAGCCGTCTTTCCGGAACCTGTCTGTGCTAGGGCGATCAGATCTTTGCCCTCTAAGATGTACGGCATAGTAACCGCTTGTACCTCGGTGGCTGTCTGATAGCCGATCTTATCAAGTGCTTTTAAGATTTCAGGACCAAGAGGAAGATCAGAAAATTTTGTCATAAGATAAATATTATACTAGATTCTCTTCTTTAAAGCACGGGTGATAATGCTGTCTGCAACCGATTGAGGAAGAAGGGCTTGAACTCGTTGCAAAAAGCGGTAGCGCCAATCGAAGCGATGTTCTCTCTTTGATCTCTCAATTTGGCGCCAAATTTCTTTGGCAGCAAAGCGGCTATCCATCGCAAGAGGTGGGTAGCTCACCGCCTTTCCACGCGCGGCGCGGGATTGAAAATCTGTCTTTACAACTCCGGGGAGGCTGACGAGGAGACTCACCCCGCGCTGGCGATATTCGGCATCTAAGGAGATGGTGAGCTGGCGCACATAGGACTTAGTGGCTGAGTAGAGAGCGCCAAGGGGAAAAGCGAAGTGGGCCGACATAGACGAGACGTTGAGGATGGTTCCTCGCCTCTCCTTTTCGAGGAAGTAGCCAAGCGCCTTGTGAGTTCCTTCCGTCAAGGCAGTCATATTCACTTGGACCATCGATTCGATCTCCTGTTCACTAAGCTGATCGAAGGGGCCATAGAGGCCAAAGCCGGCGTTGTTGATCCAAAGGTCTGGCTGATGCGACAGCGCCCAGGAGAAGAGTGCCTCTCTTTGAGTTTTATCGGCGAGATCGCAAGCGAAGTAGGGATGGCCCATGCTTTTTAACTTCTCTTCATTTCTTCCAGTTAAGAGGAGTTCGACTCCCATATTTGCAAGAAGCTTAGCCAGCTCCTCGCCAATTCCTGACGTGGCGCCGGTAATAAAGGCACACTTATATTTCTTTGACATTTTCGATCGGCTGCGCATCCTCTTCCATCTTGGGATACTTAATGCGAGAGTGACCCGCCGCCATCAGCGTCTGAACCATCACCCTCTTTATCGTCGCCAGCTCGCAGAAGTTGAGGCAGCACTCATCGAGCTGACCATCTTGGATCTTAATCTGAACCAGTTTGTTGATCAGCTCTGTCAAACTCTTCTCGTTCACCTCATCGAGTGAGCGTGACGCCGCTTCAAAGGTGTCCGCAATCATGATAATGCCCGACTCTTTGGTGCGCGGGAGAGGGCCTCTGTAGCGAAAGTCCTTCTGATCCACTTTGGAGCGATCGCCCTCCTTCTGATCTAGCATCTTGCGATAGAAGTAATAGACCAAGCTTGTGCCGTGATGCTCCTTCATAATATCAATAAAGGGTTTGGGAAGATCATGCTGCTTTCCAAGCTGCACGCCCTCGTTTACATGATCAGTGATCACCTGCGCCGACTCTTGGGGAGTGAGCAGCTGATGGATGTTCACATCGCCCTGCTGATTTTCTGTGAAGTATTGCGGCGTGGCGAGCTTACCCACGTCGTGAAAGAGCGTGGAGACCCGACAAAAGAGGCCGTTAGCACCGATTGCAAGGGCCGCCGCTTCGGCCAAACTGCCGACAACAACAGAGTGCTGATAGGTGCCGGCCGCTTCAATAGAGAGTCGCCTTAAAAGCTCATGGCTTGGATCCATAAACTCTGTCAAGGTGACGTCGGTGATGATCTGGAAGCCTGTCTCAAAGAGCGGCAAGAAGCCGACAACCAAAATAGCTGTCACGAGCAAAAAGAGCGCCGAGGAGATTAAATCGTTAGCCATCGAGATATCGAAGAT
>JAJFMK010000229.1 GCA_021772215.1 Chlamydiota bacterium
GTCTTTAGAGCTATTTATCGCCGCCTACAGAGTCTGGATCAGCGAGAAGGCGACCTATGTTTTGAGACAGAAGCTCTATGACCACATTTTGAGGTTGAAGCTCTCCTTCTTTGATCAGGAGAAGATGGGCCGCCTCATCAACCAGACCGTCAACGACCTCGATAAAATCCGTGAAATGTTAGCCGACTCGATTATTCCCGGTATCGGAACGATTGGCCTCGTTGTTGCTGTCACAACAGCCTCTCTCCTCTTCTACCCCGGCATCGCCGTCGGCCTTCTGCCGATCTTACCGATCACCTATCTGCTCTTTACAAAGTTTCGAAAGACACAAACAGAGGCGTATGACTCATTTCGCAAAAGCCTCTCCGACCAAAATAGCTTCTTACAAGAGCATCTCATGGGACATCAGACGATCCGCTCCTTCACACCAAGGGCTGTCGAGGCGCAGGATTTTTTGCGCATCAATGAGAGCCTCTACCAAAGCAGCTTAGGAGCTACCACCACCTTCGCCTGGTTTCTCTCCTTCATCGATTCGATTGTCGGGCTCGCCTATATCGCCGGCTTCACCACCTTTGCTCTTCTAGCGACAGCTTACGCCCCCTTTAGCGCCGGCTCTTTTTTTACCATGACGCTCTGGTCTCTCATGCTCTTTCGCCCTCTCGCAGACTTTGCCGAGCGCTACAATATCTTCCTTTCAGGGATGGCCGCTATCAAGCGGATCGTTCCGCTTCTCAAAGAGGAAGAGGAGATCGCCGGCACAAGCGCCCACCTCACAATAGAGACGATAGAGGAGATCTCTTTCGAAGATGTCCACTTCAGCTATCGGACGGGCCAAGAGGTTTTAAAAGGGCTCTCTATAACGATTAAACGGGGTGAACGTGTCGGCCTGGTTGGACTTACCGGCGAGGGAAAGAGCACGATCGTCAACCTCCTGCTTCGCTTCTACACCCCACAAAGTGGGCTGATCACCATCAATGGCCAGCCTCTAGAGCGCTACAACTTAAAATCCCTACGCTCCGCATTCAGCCTGGTGCTGCAAGAGCCGCTCCTCTTCTCTGGAACTATCGAAGAGAATATCCGCTTCTTCCGAGAAGAGATCGAGATGGGCCCCTCTCCGCTGCCGGAAAAGAGCCTCCACTTTCCCATTCTAGAGCTAGGCCGCAACCTCTCCCTCGGGGAGAGACAGCTAATCTCTCTTGCCAGAGCAAGCATCGACCCCTCCACCTTCCTCATATTAGATGAGGCAACATCCAGCGTCGACCCCGAGAGCGAGCGACGCATCCAAGGGGAGCTCAAAAACCTCCTTGAAGAGAGGAGCGCCCTCGTGATCGCCCACCGCCTCACCACCATCCGCTCTATGGATCGTATCCTCGTCCTCCATGGCGGCGTCATCGCCGAAGAGGGCAGCTTCGATCAGTTGATGAAGAAAAAAGGACTCTTTACAAACTTCTGGAACCTACTCCATATTGAGAAGCTATGACACCTATTACTGAACAAGCGCTAGTGACAGCCGTCGATCACGCCATCTCAAAGGGAGGAGAGAGCGATAACAGGCTAGCCGAACTAATTGCCAACGCCTACATTAAGGCAACTAAAGAGACTTTCCATCTCAACTCAACTGTGGAAGCATTTCGTCTTTCAGCAAAAAATTTAAGCAAAGAGGAGATTAGCAAAGGAGCACAGATTTTGCGCACCAAACTTCTCGCAGCGATCCTATATTCTCACACCTCTAAACTTTAGCTAAAGATACAATGGATAAGATAGTCTTACGAAGTGCTGTTTCAAAGGTTGAGCTCAAGCGAGCCCTCTACATTGGAACGTTCCGTGCTGTTATTGGAGGGCTAACTCTTTTAGCTGTGGGTGGGATCCTGCCGGAACCTGCCCTGGAAAATTTTGGTATTCTGGCCTTTATTTTTGGTATTGGAATGATCACTTGGGGCCTAATCCCCTACAAGCGGATGAAGCAGCTGGAAGAGGAGCCCTACAGCGTTACCGCGACCCCTCATGATCTCTATATCGATCTAAAAAAGGGGGAGCCGATCAAGATTCCCCATGCGGCCATCTCCGCTCTTTCATTTGAAGAGGGCAAAGGCATCACCATCGAGCTTCGAGAGCCTCAAAAAGAGCTCTTTTTGCCTCACTTCTCTAAACGCTCCTTCGAGGAGCTCGAAGAGATCCTCTTCGCTATCTAACTCTCTCAATTTTAGTTAATTAAAAATTAATATTTACAAATAGATTAACTGTTATAATAGGGGTTAGATAACAGGGAGTGTGGTTATGTCTGTTAATAACGTTAATAACCAGAGAGATTTACCTAATCAGCAGCATACTGTAAGGGCTAGAAGCGTCAGTTCTCCAGAGATTGGGAGCCGTCCTGTTCAGAAAGCTAATACCAATCGTGATGTCCCAAAAAGTTTAACGAGAAGTGTTAGCTCTCCCGACCTGGGGAGAGCTCAATTGCAAAAGGATGTCAAAGTTAAGACACTTCGAAAAGAGCTCAAAAACCTCTCGAAATTGAGCGATCCTGAAAAAGAGACGCTGATTAAACAAGCTCTGCCTCACTTAAGTGATAAAGAGATCGGCAAGATCTTTGATAGTGAAAGAGATCTCTTCATTCAAAGCGACCTAAAATTTGATTCCCATTTTCTGCAGTTTCAAGCGAGAGCATGTATTAAATCAGGGAATAGGGAACAGCTTCTCATCTGCTTAAACCAGATGCCTCTTAACGATAATCTAGATCGTATGAACCTAGTTGCGATTTTAGATTCAGCAAAGCCCCTTTTAACACGGGAGCAATATCTTGACTTTGTGCAAGAGAAGCTGCCCGATCAAATCATTCAAATGAAAATCAACACCTTTAAAAATAATACGATAAAAGAGTTCGATGGAGATCAAAATCTCTTTGAGGCATTAAAAGGATTTTCTAAAGAGACCACGCAAGAGAGGCGTCTGTTTATAAAACTGGCCAAAGAGGCACTTCCCTACCTTTCTAAAGAACAAGCGGCTGAGCTTTTCAGAGAGGTTCCTGAGCTGATTCCCCAAGTGGTTGAAGGAGCCTTAAAGGATCAATCCACGCCTACCTATACAGACTTTTCTAAGAGTAAAGCGCCGTGGAGAAAGCGCCACCGCCATGACAACATCATTCTTTTGACAAAAATGCATGTGAATAATCTTAAAGAGGGGACAGTAGAATTTAATAAAGCAGCAGATGGATTAAAGAATCTCTTTGCATCAAAGCTTTTCAATCGAGTTGAGCTAAATGCTGAAAAAGAGGCGCTTAAGGAACTCGGCTTTGCAGAAGTGATACAATTAGCAGATGAATTGGCCAGCGCTAAAGCTCTTCGCTCTTCCCAAACAACGGGAAAATTGGGTGACGTGCCTCAATCAAATATGCAGAAATTAAGCTTCTTAATCTTGGGGCTTCAGTTCATCTTACGTCCGATTCTCTCAGCTTTTATGAGCTCCACGTTAGAGTCATCTTTCCTAAATATTGTCGGTGAGCGAACCGAGGGCTTTTCAAAGATTGAAGAGGAGGCATATGCGGAGCTGGTAGCCGCAGGAAAGAAGATAGAGGGGCTAAATGAGAGTGCAAGAGCCCAATTTGAATCAACGCTTACCGATTCTGATAAAGCACAAAGAGAGCTCAGAGCCAATAGAGTTAAAGCCGGCTTTGTCTCAATTCTATCTTTATTTGCACTAAATCAAGGGTAAAAAAATGAGTTTTCTAGATCTTCCACAATTTGAAGAGATGCTAAAGCGGGTCGCCGATCGCTGGCTGCCGGAAGGTGATCTTAACGGATTCGAGAGTGAACAGCTCACCAATGGAAGGCGTCTTCTAAAAGCCAAAGAGACCTTTGAAAGAGTCGTTGATGATCTGGAAGAGGGATTTAATATCCTCATAGAGCAAGGACCGAAGAGCGCCTCCGAAAAACTTCGTTCATTAACAGAGGGCGAGGGAATTGATGATCTCTTTGAAGAGATTATGAGGGATAGCCTTATCTTCACAGCGGCGCTCGATCTGACAGATGAAGAGATGGATGAGCTCTACAAAATCGCTCTTACCAATGATTTAAGCTCCAAGCTCTTTTGTGCTCTGCTCTTCTTGGATTATACAGACATTCGCTTCTGGATCGGCTTAGGGGAAGCTTACGAAAAGCTTGGAGACCTCGAGATGGCCCAAGCTGCCTTTGAATTTTCGCTTATCGTGGCCCTTGATGATCCGCTTCCCTATCTCCATTTTGCGAAGTTTCTCATCAGACAAAACGACCCATTAGCAAAGATAGCAATCGATGAGGGAATTGAGCGAACCAAACTAGTCGATGATCAAGAAACTCTGAGTAGACTTACAGACCTGCTTGAACTAGCTGGTGCAGTTTAATTAGTCCCACTACTTCACCCTTTTGATTGGTGACTGGAAGAGCGGCAATAGGACTCATTTTGTTCTCCTCCATCTTCTTGAGAGCATCGAAAGCAAGCGAGCTTTGATCGATCGACCTTGGCGCCTCAGTCATCAATGAAGAGAGCGGTTTTTGTAAGCAGGCGCCGCCATGGGTCTGTAGAGCGCGCCTTAAATCGCCATCAGTAAAGATACCCAAAAGTTCTCTTTTTTCGCCTAAGACAACAAGACAGCCTGATTTCCCCTTAGAGATAAGATTCATCACATCGCCTAAAGTCGCCTCAGGACTGCAGCTCGGCAGCTCCTTTTGCATCAGCTCTTCAACCTTTAGGTTCGCGCGCAAACCGATCTGTCCAGCCGGGTGGTTAAGCGCATATTGATCGATACTAAAGCGCTTTTTTTGCATCAAAGCAACAGCCAAAACGTCTCCGAAAATCAGCTGTTCAATTGCCGAGGTGGTTGGCGCCATATCAAAGGGGCAGAGCTCTCGCTCAAGTGGTAAGATAATACTCCTATCGGCTACAGCAGCGAGACGTGATTTCTCGTTGGAGACGACAGCTACAGTTAAAACTTGGCGTCTCTTTGCGTTGGGAAGAAGCGCTAGTAGCTCCTCGCTCTCGCCACTTCGACTAAAGAGTATGAGAACATCTCCCTCATCCAAAAGAGCGATGTCACCATGCAGCGCATCCATTGGGCAGATAAAGTGCGCTTTTGTTCCCAAAGATGTGTGGGTCGCCGCGATTTTCTTCGCAATGAGGCCGCTCTTTCCCACGCCGGTGAAATAGAGGCGCCCTTTAGTCTCAATCAGGGTAGCGACGAGCGCCTCGACCGCCTCATGGTCTAATTTTGAAAAGAAGTGGTCTAATTGAGCCTGGAGCTCATTAAAAAGAGTTTTTAACACGCTTGTCTTATTTGAAGTTTGGCTATATTGTAGCTTAAAAAGAGGTAAAAATGGCAGAAAAACATCCTATAGCTGTCGCCCACGGGGACGGCATCGGCCCCGAGATCATGGCGGCCACACTAAAAATTTTAAAAGCAGCCAACGCTCCCCTAGAGATTCATGAGGTGGAGATCGGAGAAAAGGTCTACCTCAAAGGAGATAAAGCGGGCATCGAACCGAAGACCTGGGATGTTTTACGCTCCACAAAAGCCTTCCTAAAGGCGCCCATTACGACGCCTCAAGGGGGCGGCTTTAAAAGCTTAAATGTGACGGTGCGCACCTCTTTTGGCCTCTACGCCAACGTGCGCCCCTGCGTCTCCTACCACCCCTTTATCCAGACGAAACATCCCAAGATGGATGTGGTGATCATCCGTGAAAATGAGGAGGATCTCTACTGCGGCGTCGAATATCGTCAAACCGATGATGTCTACCAATCTCTGAAGCTGATCTCCTCTTCCGGGACGGAGAAGATTGTCCGTTTCGCCTTTGAATATGCCCAAGCGCATGGCCGCAAAAAAGTGACCTGCTTTACCAAAGATAATATTTTAAAACTGGCCGATGGAGAGTTCCATAAAGTTTTTGAATTAATCGCCAAAGAGTATCCCAACATCGAAGCGGAGCACTGGATTGTCGATATCGGCGCTGCCAAGCTTGCAGAAAGCCCTGAGATCTTCGACGTCCTCGTCCTCCCCAACCTCTACGGCGACATCCTCTCCGACGTCGCCGCCCAGATCACCGGCTCTGTCGGCCTCGCCGGCTCCGCCAACATCGGTGAACATGGCGCCATGTTTGAGGCGATCCACGGCTCTGCCCCCAAACGCGCCGGCCAAGATGTCGCAAACCCCTCCGCCCTCCTGCTCGGCTCCCTCATGATGCTCGACTACCTAGGCGAAACCCCCATTGCCAAAACGATCCACAACGCCTGGCTCAAAACCATCGAAGATGGCATCCACACCTACGACATCTTTAAAGAGGGTACAAGCAAAAAACCAGTCGGCACAGCCGCCTTCGCTGACGCCGTCATCGAAAGACTGGGCCAAACGCCAAGCCAGCTACAACCTGCCGAGGCGCAAAAATCCCCAATGAATCTTACCCATCGCGCTCACGTCACCACCACAAACGAGAAAAAGGATCTCGACGGCTACGATATCTTTGTCGAATGGAAAAAAGATGTCGACACTCTCCAAAAGCTGGTCGACCCCGTTCAAACCCCCAACGTCAAGCTCTCCATGATCGCCAACCGCGGCGTCAAGATGTGGCCCAATCCCCACAAGGAGACCTCCACTGTCGACCAGTGGCGCCTGCGCTTCAAAATGAAGTCTGAAAAGGAGCTTCCAAAGCTTATAGAAAAGCTGATGGATCACCTTCGCATCGTCCACGTAGAGGCCCTCTACCGCTACAACAACGTCCCGGGCTACACCCTCGCCCAAGATGAACAGTAAATTTAGGGAATGGGGAGCCATGTGAAAAAGGCCATTGCACCTAAGGAGGCTGTCTCCACGGCTGCTACCGCGCCACCAGTTGTGGCTGTCCCTGTGGCGACAGCTGTAGTTGCTATAGCAGCTTCTCCCGCTAAGCCAGCTCCGGCAATTGCGCCTGCGACAACTCCTGCACCTGTACTAGCTCCTGCTGTTCCAGCTGCCACAGCAGCGCCAGATGCAGCTCCTGCCGCCCCTCCTGTAGTGACCACAAGTGTGGTAGCAGCTGCGGCTGCTGTTCCGTAACAGACAGCTTTCGTTGTCCAGTAAGCAATATAGCCAGCCACAGGCCCTCCACCATTCATACGCCCCATCAACTCTAAACCAAAATCCTTGCCAATCTGCTTAACCTTTAAATACGCTCCTTGTGGAAATGCAGAAGGATCAACAGTTTTCAGATCTTTTGATAAATCATGTGGTTGAACAAAATGCTCATTCTCACCAACGATCACCACATACTGATGACCATTGTGAACCACTTTCTCAACACCTAGCCGAGATTGTGCAACAATATTCTCTTTTGCAATTTCTACTCTTTCGACTGCCATATAAACCTCCATTTAGACAACAAGACTATCAAAAATTAAATTCGCCTTCCACTTTTTTCTGACATCCTGCATATTCGCGATTTTATCGTTGGAGGTACTTATGGCTTTACCAGTAGCTGCAGGAATTGGAATGCTAGGACTAAATGCTTTTTTCAATAAACTGTCTCAAGATGTTAAAAACAGCATCAATGAGGCGCAAAGTGCAGGACAAGTTGTTTTGATAGAAGCTGGAACCCAGCTGAATACGGCGATTGAAAATCTGAAAATTGCCTATGAAGACTCTCTTGATAAAACTATTGAAAAGGTTGACAGTATTACACGTCTAAGATTTGAACAGCTCGATAAAACTGTTAAAGAATTCAAAGATGGGATCGTGACATCGGTCGACCAGGGATGCCGAGCGGCTCAGCAGGCCGCTAATACTATACCGGGGGCAAATCTTTTTCCTCAACTCACTTCAACAACCCCCCTTTTTGTGATCATTAAAAATATCACAAAAAATATTACTATCGAATTTTTCGGCAATTTCGCCTACGCTGCTCAGGGTTACCATCCCACTTTTACCTTAAATGAACAGGAAACAAAGCTCATTGGAATTGAGACACAACATCTAATATTCTCAATTCCCGGTTCTGCTTTCAATCTTGATCCCGATATGATTTCTCAAAATAGTGGAAAACTTAAATTTCCAAAAGTGCCGAGGGTAGTCCAAGGAGGAAATAAACACAGATATATTCTTTCTCTATTTACACTTCC
>JAJFMK010000230.1 GCA_021772215.1 Chlamydiota bacterium
AAACGGAAATTCAAAGAAAAAAAAAACATTGTATGCTGAAAACTCGAAACGAGATCATTTTATCAACTAAAGCAAACTCAAGTAGCGATCCCGCTGCAATCACGTGAAGATCACCCATCAACTCTTTAAAATATCTCAAAGAGACAATAGCTTCAGGACAAAACTGAATTTCATCTAAAAAGAGTAGAGTTTTCCCCGGCTGAATATCCACCTTCAAAGCCAGCTCGATTTCACTAACAATAATCTTAGGATCTAAATTTCGAAAACAGTCCTTCAAGCTTGACTGAAGCTCAAAATTAATCGTGACTATTTGATCAAAATTCTCCCTACCGAACTTCTCAACAGTAAAACTCTTTCCTACCTGCCTCGCCCCTCTTATTAGCAGAGGCATCCGCAAAGGATCATCCTTCCACCGCCTCAACTCCTCTTCAATCGATCTTTTCATACCCTTACTATACCAATTTGGCTATTTTTCGGGGGTATTTTTAGCCGGATTTGGATATTTTTCGGGGGTATTTTCAGCCGGATTTGGACATTTTTCGGGGGTTAATTTTGTATGTCGTTTATAATTAATGTGTTAAAGTTTTTAACAAAAAAGCTGTACTGACCTATAGAGGTGGCGATTAAACAACCGCCACCGATAAAGCTTGCACCTAGGCCAATAATCGAGCAGTAGCCACAAGAGCGACAACCCCTGCAACTAGAGCAATATTTCCAAAATTTGAGACAGCAATAGGAGCCACATTTCTTGTTAGATTAAATAAAGCGCCTGCAGCCGCACTTATAGCCATACTCATAGCCAGACCCATTGCGCCAACCTTAATACCCCAATTTAAGTGATCGTTTCCAGATCGACCGTGAGTCAATGCTGACATGGAGAAACCAGCAGCAAAACCAACAGGAAATGCCACTGTCACACCAAAAATTGAACCCGCTCTAGCAGCTATTAACATATTATCTAACACTGTTCAAACCTCCATAATGTATTGAAATGAAAACAGACTATAGAAAGCGCCTATTTGTGCGTCAACTCGAAAAAAATATTATAGTGGATATATCGAATAGAAATGGTAGCGGCAGTCGGATTTGAACCAACGACCAATGGATTATGATTCCACTGCTCTAACCACTGAGCTATGCCGCCCAAAAAAAAATCGAAAGGAATAGCGGGGAGAGGATTCGAACCTCCGACCTTTGGGTTATGAGCCCAACGAGCTAACCCCTGCTCCACCCCGCGCCATATCCTTTCGAGCCAATATCTTAACACCACAAGCGATTATTCACAACCGATAATATCAACAACAAATTAAATATTAACTAGGATCCCACTGAAGAAGAAACTTGGTCAACTCAGCAATCGGCAGCTGAAGACAATCCTTGCTAAGTTGAAGCTTTTTGTGATCATATGTAACTAAAATCATCTGTTTAACCTGAGGAAGAGTCCGCTTTAGCGAGGGTGGCAGAGAAACCGCTCTTGCACCATGAATACTAAGTTTTGCATCGAGGGCTAACCAGTCGCCTTTACCATTTTCGATAAGAAAATCAACCTCCTCACCCTCCTTGGTTCTCCAAAGATGTATTTTCCAATTTTTTCCAAAATTTTGAATACACTTGACAATTTCAGCCAAGACCAATGTTTCGAATAGAGCACCGGCTTGTGGGCTTAAAAGGAGCTGTTCGGAATCAAGGCGTCCCTGAAGACGGTTAGCTAAGCCTGTATCAAGGAAATAAAACTTCGGAGATTTTGTTAAACGTTTATTGAGATTCGCCTCTAACGGTTGGAGGAGATAAACAAGCTCTGTTCTCTCCAATATCGAGATCCACTCATCAATTGTCACCGATTTGACACCACTATCTTTGGATAAAGAGGCACAATTTAAGATATTTGCTGTGCTAGCAGCTAGCATGCCCAATAGGGTATGAAACTCTTTTCTCTTTACGATACCCGCACTATAGACAATATCCTTCTCAATATAGTTTCTGATGTAATCGTTCAGATATTTTACAGTGTCTAAATTGGGATTTGTATAGAGTTCTGGCCACCCTCCTTTAAAGAGCAGTTCAACGAGAGATATTTTAGGGAATGCTCTTCTAATCTCATTTACAGATAGGGTGCTGAGGTGATAAAAACCTGCGCGACCAACAAGGGTCTCTTTAACATTGGCATCAAGAAGTATTTGATTGGAACCGGTAAGAAAAAAGATAGGTTTGATTGGATCGTTACCTTTCAACTGTTTTCGCTTTAGATCATCAATAACTCGTTTAATTTCGGGGAATAGCTCAGGTGCATACTGAATCTCATAAAGAATGACTGGAGGAGGATACTGCTCTAGAAAAAGGGCCGGATCTCTTTCGGCCAGGTCTCGCAGTTGAAAATCATCGAAAGTGACCTCTTTGCATTCCCCCTCTCCAACATGGTACAAAAGCGTGCTCTTTCCACACTGTCTTGGACCAATAACAATGTAAGCATAAAGCCCCTGATTTTCCTTCAAACGGGCCGCCATATCCCTTTCTATCCACATATGACCATTTTAAGTTCTCAACATCAAATTAGTCAACTTAAAGTGGTAATAATAAGAGGATAGACTTTAGATCTTCTGACCTGCTAAGTTGGAAAATGGAGGCCAAACTGATGTCAACGAAAGGAAGAGCAGTTCTAATAGTCTTGGGGTTGCTTTTTCTATTGACCCTCTCTATCCCCACACTTCTCTCAACTAAAAGTGGTAAAGAATTCTTACTTAGGCGGATAACGCCTGAGGGAGAAGTTATTCAGGCGCGCTCTTGGTCTTTGGGTTGGTTTACGGATCAGGTGATTGAGGGATTACACTGGAAAGATAGCAAAAGAGGTTATAGCCTCATTGTGGAAGAGCTTAGAATTAACCGCGGGCTCTTTCTGCTTCTTATGGGCGCCTCTTACGGGGACTCAACAGCCAAAGGGGCAAAGCTCATCGTTCAAAAGGGTGTTAGCCCTAAGAAAGAGGACGCTGGCAAGAGTGCCTCTAAAGATTCGGAGGAGTTTGACCTATATGGATCCTTTAGAGTAACCAAGGGACAGGTCACTTTTGTCCAAGAGGATGGCTCTGTTAGCCTCTTAGAAGATGTGAATCTCTTTGTAGAGCGCACAGGTCAAGTACCCTTTATGATCGACATCTCGGGCCACTCCAAAGAGGGAGAGGAGAGCGGCTCTTTGAAGCTGAAGCTAGAGCTAGCAGAAGAGGCCAATGGGCCTGTAGAGCCTTGGGTTAACCCGCTCCTTCGTGGGCTTTTTCCCTCCACGGCCGTCGCTGCGGAATTTGAGGTGGTTGACTTCTCCACCCAGATGATCGACAAGCTGGTTCCGCTATTCACCCCCGACATTCCCCTCTCTTTCGAAGAGATGATCGGCCCCAAACTCAATTTTCAGCTAAAAAAGGAGATTGAACAGGAGCGAGTTGATATCCACTTCGCCGTTAAAAGCCAAAATCTCACCGGAAGCGGAAAAGTTGAGCTGAAGCCGGACGTAATCGATGTAATCAAGCCTCTTCGACTCGATTGGACCATTACTAAACCCTTTTTTGATGACTTAACCAGCCGCTCAGAGACGTTGAAGGGGTTTACCCTCCAGCAGCCTTCGAAAATGGAAATAGGTATCAAAGAGCTTGAACGCCCCTCAAAAAAAGGGCAGGGTTTCTTGGTCTCTTTAGAGGTTCTTCTATCCCCTTTAGAGCTATTCAACCCTGAAACGGATGAGAAAATAGAGCTGCAAGGCTTTGAGATTGTCACCAAGGTGGACCCATCAACGAAAAGGCGCGCCTTCCAGGTCAACGGCCAGATCGACTGGAAAGGCGAAGAGAGCACGCTGCAGCTCAGCGGCCTCACCTCGGAAGGGATCTGGAGCCCATTTTGCTTACAAGACTGTCTTGAAGGCGAGTGGGAGCTCTCTTTGAAAAATATTCCCTTACAGGCCACTTTACTCTTTAACCCCGGAAGTTTTGACTGGAGTCCCTACCTTGGCAAGAGCTTTGATGCCCATTTTGCCGTCAGCGAAACGCCCGCCTTTACTAAAGTTGTCGCTAACCTCTCAACAGAAAACCTTAAAGCCTCCAACTTTCAGTTTGCCGTCTCAGAGACTCTCTCTTTGCTTCAGCCGGCGATGATCAGCTACCTTCTACCTAAAGAGATGCGTGAAGAATTTGATGTGGAGACCCCTCTCTATCTCACCAAGGCACCCTTAGAGATCCAGTTCGAGGCGCTCTCTTTTGACCTTGAGGCGCTGCGCGCATGGGATCTAAAGGTCTGGATGGATTCGATGCAGCTGCGAGCTCAGATGCGCGGCGACGCCCTCAACGTAGATGAGGAGCATCCATTCAGTTTTGACTCCCTTCGCCTGCGCTTTGAAAAGCGAGAGGGGCTCCCCCTAACCAGTTATTTTGATGCCAAAGTGCAATTTAAAGAGCTGCTCTCCCCTTGGCTTGGCAAGGAGGCTAACGCCATTGGTCAAGCCTCGATCTCGATCAAGAAGGATAGGAGTCTAACGATCGACCCTATTTCCATCACAGTTGACTCTGCGCGTCTTCAGCTCCATGCGGAAAGCTACATCGAAAATCACCATCTCCAGCTCAAAAGCCCCGCCACCTTAGTCTACCGCCTCACCCCTGAAGGCTTTGCTGACCTTTTTCATCTAGGCGACCAGCCGAAGCTAGAGGCGCCTACGAAGATCATCCTAAACCTAGACCCTCTTAAGCGCCCTCTAGACCTCACCCACCCCTTCGATCTTCACCTTAAAGGCAGCGGTTCGATGGGACGTTTTACTTTGGGAGGAGCCACCCAAAAACGGGCGACCTTAGACGAATTCAATCTCTCATGGGATATCGACGGCCTGACCAACAGCATTGCCATCAAGGGAAACGCAAAAACCCTCTATGAACCCGAAGATGTGGCAGGGAAAGTGGAAATCGCGGCCGAACTCTTCAATTGGCATCGCGAAGATGAGCTCTCCCTAGCTTCCGTCTGCATGGGCGGCAAAATTGAGCTGCAGCAGTTTCCCACAGCGCTCTTTTCGCCCTATGTCCCGGAAAATCTCCTCGATCCTTTTCTAACCGAACTCTTCAACATCAAGATTGAAGGCGAGGGTAAGTGCGGCGACGAAAGTGAGGGGAGCCTCTTTGTCAACCTCAAGAGCCCGCTCCTCCAGATAGATACCCACTTTAAAGTGGCCCAGGATTTCCTACGGCTCTTTGATGTCAAAGGAGCGAAGAACTTCCTAAACCTCACCGTGACCCCCGAGAGCTTCTGTCAGCTCCTGCAGTTATCGGGCCATGAAGAGGGAGAGTGCGGCCATCTCTACCTCCAAAAGCCATTTGATGTAACCTTAAGCTTCACAGAACTCTTTATCCCCAACCTCTTTGAAGAGTATGGCCACTCCCTCCTAAAAGAGACGCGTCTTAGTGGTGACTTAACAAGCAGTAACATTGAGCTCTTCGAGAGCAACTTCAACCAAAAAATGAATCTCCTTTCTCTAAGTGGATCTATCGAGGCCACATCTGTTGAGGAGCCAATAAATATCGCCTTCGCCACAGCCGCACCACGTAAGATTGACCCTGAAAATGTGCAGCTGAAGATCGAAAGCGAGATTGACAGAAGTCGCCTAGAAAAAGGAAACTTTCAATTAGGAGACCTCGACGGTAATGTTCATATCGACGCCAAGCAGCTCCCCTTAGGGATTATCAGCGAGCTCCTCTTCTTCCCTGATGATCTGCAGCGCCAGATCAACGCCCTTTTGGGTAACAGCGCCGATATAGAGACTCTTCTGATCACTGACAATCTCGCCGGAAGCATTGACCTCGATCTAAAGGGAAAAAGCAGTGAGCTACGCCTGAGAAGTAGCGTCGATAAAGGGATCCTCTACCTTGATGAACCGCTAGAGATTATCGTTGAGATGAACGAAGAGGTGGCCAAAAGTGTCATCGGAGAAATCGTCCCGCTTCTGCAGTCAGGGGTGAAGGGCCTTCGCCCCATTTCGATCATTGTCGATACGGACGGCTTTTCCCTTCCCCTCTTTCCCTTTAACTTCCTTGGTTCGACTCTTGGTAAGGGAACGCTAGACCTTCACTATCTCGAGCTGCGCCCTACAGGAGAGCTAGGCGAACTCTTCTCCCTCCTCAAAATTCAAAACGGCGGCGCCTCAGCTCTTGAAAGCGTCTGGTTTACTCCGCTCTACTTTAGCTTTAATAAAGGCGTCCTAAAAGTCGAAAGGGTAGATATGCTCCTCTCCAACAGCTACCCTCTAGCTCTTTGGGGGACGATAGACTTTGGTAAAGATCGCGTTCACTTAGAGCTTGGTATCGGCGCCAACACACTTCAAAATGCCTTCGGCCTCTCCAAACTTCCCGATGACTATATCCTCCCACTCCCCATCCGCGGCAGCGTCTCCAAGCCAAAACTGGACAAGCCGCGCGCCACAGTTAAAATTGGAACACTCATCGCAGAACTACAAAATATTACACCCGGCGGCGAGCTGATTGGCGGCGTCCTCGACCTTCTCAGTCGCGGCTTCAGAGATGAAAAGGTGCCTCCCCCAACGACTGACCCCCTCCCTTGGGAAAAAGATCAAGAGCCGAAAAAGCCCTCCAAAATCCGCTCCCTCTTTAAAACGATCGAAAAGGGCGCCCAGTCAATTAAAGAGCTGCTACCTAAGTAGTCTCATTATGAGAGCCCTGCCCTAGAGCACCGGAACTAGAGCCAAAAGATCCACTTGGAGTAGTAACTGGGGTATAAGCCCCTGAACCACGCGAGCCTTCTCTTCTGATGGCCCTAGGTATGCTTCTCCTTCTGGATGGAGATTGGGCGTAAGCAGCCGGTTCCAATTCCAAAGATCGTCTATTGGAAGGTCTTAAAGCTTTTTGCATCTCATTAAGGAAAGAATGAAGGGATTGCTGAGATTGAACATCAACGCCTATCCAATCCATTTCCTTAAGGTTTGTGAGTTTTTGCTGCAAGCTCTCTTCATGATAAAACTCATTGTCTTTCAGGCGCGTGAGCAATGTTTGAGCAACTATTTTCCAATTATCAAACTCTGGTGAAGATGATTCAAGGACTCTTAAGATGCTCATAAGTGTAGTATTTAAGGAATCATCAACGATATTTTGAAAAATCAGCACTAATCTAATTGATTTTTCCCCAATCATGAGAAAATCAACAGTTTGCTGATATTTATTAGAGTCATCCCTAGAAACGTATTCTCCTTTACTACGGATATGACCTTCAATGGACTCGCGAAGCCTGGTAATTGACAGCTCTATATCCCCTAGTTGGTTGCAGCTAAACAAAATCAAACTCCAAAGTTTGGACCAACTGATGATATCTTTTGCAGATTGGCATTTTTCAAGTGTCCCTGTAAGATCACCCGTCAGAAACGCCAATTTTACATCATCGGCACTCTTGACTTGATTAAGAATTGAAATGACTGATTTTACTGACTCATCTAGAAATTTCTGCAATCCTGCTACATTTTCTTTAAATAATCCAATAAATTGAGCTGCGCTATTTAAGCGAGTTATTCCTGCAGAACCTGCCATATCTCTAATTTTCAAACCGTTATCGCTAGTATCATCTAAGACCAACTGAGCAGCTCTTTGAATTTTTTCAAAGGAGTATTGACCAGACAACGTGGAAACGACGGCACCGATCAGAGTAGAATATTCATCCTTAGATAAACCATCAACTGCACGAGATACGCCGAGCAGGCATCCACCTTGCAGGTGCTTATCAGATTTTATCTTTTCAGCTAAAATACTTACCAAATTATCAATATGAGAACCGTTAATGTGCGAGCAGCCGACATACTCAGAAACGCCACCCCTTCTTACTTCTAAATCAACAAAAGACATAATTATCTCCAAAAAAGTCAAATTTTTCCCGTATATCTTAGGGACTGTGATCATAGCAGAGCAGTTGATTAACTAAAAGGGAAAGCGCCTTGACTTCTCTGTTTGTGATCGCGTAACCTCGTATCATTATGAAAAGACATCTATTAACGACACTTCTTTTACCTCTATCCCTCCTGGCCCAAGAGGAGGAGTATTCCTTTCAAGAATTTAATACCTTCGACAATATGGGCAGCGATGTATCTTTTGAGACACCAATGCTTGTCTGGCAGATCAAGGCCAACGGTAACGTTAGCGGTGAGGCTAAATTCAATACAGGGGATGTAAAGGGGCAAAACTTTCGCTTTGGTGAGGCGGAAGCGGCGGGCTCATTCATCCATCTAATATCTGATAACTTTGGATACAGTCTATCCATCGGCTATCAATATACTCTCATGGATTGGAAGGAGAACCCCGCCTTTCGCAACAACGACTTTCATAATGGGTATGTCTCCCTAGGTGTTAAGGGCCGATCCTGCGACTGCTGGACCTGGCAGGCGGAGGTCTCTGCCAATGCCGACCTCGACCTGTTCAATGAGCACAGCACCCTCTATCTCTATGGTGGCTGGGGAACCCATGAGGTGAACTCCTGCTTTTCTACCTCTGTCGGCTTCATCGGAAGATCGGGCATACGCCAAGATCGCTTCTGGCCCGTCCTCGGCTTCCAGTGGGATTTCACCAAGAGCTGGAGCCTCCATTTCGTCTTCCCGGTCGATATGGCGCTCATCTACAAAATCAATGACTCCTGGGCCACTGCCCTGGTCTACCGTATATTCAATAACCGCCATCGCCTAGGCCCCAACGAACCTCTTGCCAACGGCATCGTCGAATACCGCAACAGCGGCCTTGAGCTAGCTCTTAACTACAACTACGGCCCCATCTTCTCCGCCAACATCCACGCTGGTGTTCTAGCCGAAGGCGACCTGAAAGTCTCCAACTATCACGATAGATTTTCAACTCACTACAAAGCAGACCCTACCGGCTATGTCGGGGCTGATCTTTCAGTCAGATTTTGATCTACCTGCTGCCGAATTAATCAGTATCTCCTTAACAAAAAAGGTAGATAACACTTACGATCTACGATGAGAGGTCTGTTATGCGTCATATTTTATTAGCATTCTGTCTAGTATGCAGCAGTCTGCACGCCACGAGGCGGTATATTAATTATGATAAAATGGATTTCGATTATCTCTACCGTCATTTGAGTGAAGATGAGAAAAGGCTTCAGAGAGCAAATATAGTAACAGACCAGAAGATGGGTCAATATTTCGAACGAAGTTT
Source organism: Chlamydiota bacterium (assembly GCA_021772215.1). GTDB lineage: Bacteria > Chlamydiota > Chlamydiia > Chlamydiales > JAJFMK01 > JAJFMK01. The sequence goes on from JAJFMK010000230.1 coordinate 9,186, forward strand.
CGCTCATCCAAGGGTCGAAAATATTACCTATGGAATCAGATTATTCGATAAAAAAAAGACGCGTTGGGGTTTTCAGTTTCTCTCTCACGAAAGGCTTTCTGAAAAAGAAGCGAAAGAGTTAGCTATTGAGGTGTTTAATATCATCATGGACCACCTCCACAGTGACCAAGACTACATCATCATGCTGACAAAGAGCGTTGATGCGACAGAAATTCCTCGAGAAAAAATTGGCCTACGCATCGTCTTTTGGGACGAAAACTATGACCGAATCTACCCTCCCCACGTGGGACAAGTCGAGATCTACCAAAATTCAATCTATATTTCCTACGCCAATCCCGAAACAGAAGAGATCATGGAGTCAACTCGCATCGGTAGTTTGGAAGACCTTTGATTTTGCCTCTTCATAGGGTTCATCAAAGTCAAATTCCGATCGGTCTCGAACGTCTCCAAAATAAAATTTCACCAATCCATTTGATGATCTAATATAAACAAGTCTATTTACATCAGGAATATAGTCTCTATCTGTATATTTATAATCGATGGAAATACCTACATCATCTCCTTTAAACGGATATTCACAGAGATAGGGGCGAAGCTCCCTTTTTTGATTAATCTTTGACAAAAGCAACTCAGAGAGCTCTATTACCTTTTTTCTAGCTGTATCAATATCATCTTGGGTATTGGAAAAAAAGCTATAGCTAATATCTTCAATCCTCTCAAAATATCCTGATCCAGCACCAACTGGACTTAACCGATATCTCTGTGGCATCTCACGGATAAATTCAGATCTTGCTTCTCCAGCAAAGTCTACATACGTTTTCTTTTCCTGCTTCGGAGGTTGACAAGACGACAAGAAAATAAAAAATAAAGAAAATATCACATACTTCATTTTCTTCTCTCCAAGGTTTTATCATAGAGTGTATCAAACTCTTTTTTTATGTGTGTCCGATAGGTAGTGCTATCAAGGCTGTGCTCGAAAAAACCACCTCCGGTGTGAGTTTTGGCGATTGTAATGCGATCCTCACAATTTCTTCTGCCTGCACTGTCAAATTTAGTTACAGGATCGCGATCTGCGCAGACAAAACGTGACATCAAACAGTGTTTGTCATTTGAATAGGCTGCTGGAGCAATTCCGAATATTCCAAGTCGATCCCTATGTACTGGGTCCAGTGCATAGGTGGCATTTCTTGCTACCAGAGCTCCTTCGCTGTGACCTATGACAAAAATGAGAATATCAGGATCAAAAGCTATGTCTCGTTTAATCATATCTGACAATGCGAGAGGGATGGGGTAAATGGCTTGGTTAACCAGTTCGTCTTTAGCGCGTGCTGTATCTGCCACTTTCCCTACTGATGGGTTATAAACTCCATAAACTTCAACACCTCCAAGTAACTCGGAAATTAGATGCACTGATTTAACAAAATCATCATAAGTATTATCCATTCCGTTCGTAAAGTAAATTTTCACCCCTTCAGCATAACTTGACCCCTCGACATAGTAGCATCTTGGCATATTGTCTTGATACATCTCCTCATATCCAGTGACAATGTGAGGCACGGCGTCACTTGATTGGCTCTCATAAATTGGATCATAGACCGATCCTGTTGATCCTATGACTATATTGTAGTAGTAGGTGTATGCGGCGTCAGCAAAGGTCGGTTCATAGTTTGGGTCACCGCCAACATCGTAGAGGCCATAGAGATCACGGTGAATCAAGGGGCGATTGTATACGTAGGTAAAAAGGTTAGAGGCAGGAGTCATCGCTAAAGGATCAGGTGTGGTCCAGCGACCAAGGGTTGAATCGTAGTGGCGTCTACCAAAGAAATAGAGTTTAGTGAAGGGGTCGTAGCGCTTAGAGGCAAAACGCCAGGGGGTAAGAGGCTCATCATCTGTTGAAAGCTCTATCTCTCCATACGCAGAGTAGCGCATCGATTCTACTAGGGAGCCATCCTCTGCATTTAGAAGTGCGACGATATTGCCGTTGAAATCATGAAGAGGTGCATAAATGCGGCCATATATTTCCATGGCTACTGTGGCACCAATCTCTGCACCTAGCCCAAGCCCCAGGATGCGAAACTCCACGATCTCTCCATCAACTCTTTTGCCAACCTCATCCTGATCGAAATAGAGAAATGCTTCAGTTTCTGAACCAGAAACTCTAAGCAGACAGCGACCAAAGTGATCGTATGTATAACGGACCGTTTCAGACCCTCTTTCTACTTTGATCAATCGATTTAAAGCATCATAGCTGTAGCAAGTTACCGAGGTAGGATCCCGCCTTTCTTTAAGGTTGCCGTTATCATCCCAAATATAAGAGCTTTCACCCTGCTTTTGAACCTGATTGTGTAGGTCGAGATGATAGGTAACGCTATCTTTTGAGGTGCGATTGTATAGAGAGTCATAGCTGTATTCGTGATCATTTTCTTCTGTGAGCTGGAAAAGATCGTCGTAGGAAAAACAGTTGTGAGTTTGTCCGTGAGAATCACCTAAATCGTAGCTCATCAGATTACCTACAGCGTCATACTCGATCTGATGAATAAAAAGATCTGGATGGGTGATATCCTTGAGGCGACCTACAGGATCGTGAGCGTAGGTCTGCTCACCACATTCTCCGATCATCTGCTCCCTCGTCAGTTGACCTGCAGTGTTAAATTCTACATAGTTATGCTCGTAAAG
>JAJFMK010000024.1 GCA_021772215.1 Chlamydiota bacterium
CCATCATTAAAAATTAGCTCTCGGAATAGATAGCTTGGGTATCCAAATCCCTAGAAGCCCTCTCCACACCTTAATTGTGGTACGAGCAGAGGAACCCTTAATCGGGAGAAGCCTTCTGCTTTAGCTGAGGGAGTATTCACAGCGGCATTTACAGTCATGGCAATTGCAGCCGTAGCGATCGGCACAACTGCCGTTCTCTTTGCTCGCTACGCCTGGAATAAATGTTTTGCTACATCTGCAGAAACCAGTCCCCCACTACAAAATCGTGCCCAGCAGATGAATTCTAATAGTGGAATTTGTAGCAGAATCAGAGATCTTTTTAGGTCCAGAAGCTAACTAGTTCGTCCTCTCCACCTAAGACAAAACCGTGAGTTTGGCTTTCTCAAGTGGTACATCGAGAAGATCGATCAGCACAAAAGTCGGTAGCCCCATTACTTCCCCCAAGTCTTGGGGAGGAGCTTGAACTTTTGTAAAAACCACCCTATAATACTTGTATTAACCAAAAGGCCAACTATGGTAGCAGCGGCTCAAAACCATCTTAGCATTCCTCAAGACCGCTATGGGACTAATGGGATTAAGGTAGGCAATACAATCTATGAAGTGCTTTATAATACAGAAAAGTGGCACAGAAGGAACAATTGCGGCAAGGCGAGTTATGAAGCTCGTTACGACTTATCCACAGACAGGGTAGTCGTCTTAAATTCATCTGATTTACCTCCCAATATCTTAAAACAAATTCTTGACACTGGAAACTATCTTCTCGAGGGTAGGTTACCCACTGTCTGTCCAGAGCGAGACCCTTCAGGGAATTTACTGGTTCAATTAACCATTGGCCATTACGTACCCTCTGCATCAGACTTATTTGCGTAAAGCCCCAACCGCCTTCACCTCTTAGGTGATATCGTTTTACCTAGTTCATTTATACCCTTTCTTTCACTATAGAACTATTCGACATGTAGCGGTTAGACAAAAAAATCTATCTTAGCTTACAATGTACCTTCACCTAAGGCAAAACCGAGAGTAACATAAATCCTTTTCGCTCTATCAATCTGAACGTTTGCCTATCTCTCCGTATCGTCCTGCTGTCCCGTTAGGGACATAATTTTTTATTCAAAAGCAGAATTATATCTATTTAAATTTTTTAATTGCGGAGAAGATCTATGAAACAACCCAAAATCCCCGTCTTTTTTTACGGGTCATACATTAATTTTGATGTCCTCAAAGAGGTCGACATCATTCCGGAGCGCTACCAAGTCGCCAAGCTCTACGGCTACGACCTTTCCATTCAGCCGCTTGGGAATATCTTCCAAGCGGAAGAGAAGTGTGTCTATGGAATTGTTGTGGAGGCAACTCACCCTGAGCTGAACCGCCTCTATACGGAGCATGCGGAAAAGAAGCTAGGCGGTATCTACCTTCCGGAGGCTGTCCTTGTTCAAACTAATGGCGGCGACTGGATGCCCGCCATGACCTACATTTCTCATGATATGGCAAAAATGCAGGCGGACAACGCCTATGTTGAACGCATTGCCAAGCCAGCCCGTGAGTTTGGCTTTCCCAAGTGGTACATCGAGAAGATCGAGCAGCACAAAAGTCGGTAGCCCCATTCCCTCCCCAAGTCTTGGGGAGGGGGTTGTCTCTATTAGTTAATTAAGGCTATAATCTTCAATATTATGACTGCAGAGATCCACAATTATTTACATATCCCTCAAAGCCACCATGGTACGATGGGAATTAGAACAGGCGAGATTGTATACTTAGGCCTACAGAACACTTATCAGAAACATCTCTTAGACGGCGTTGATAAGGATAGTTATGATTGTAAATATGACTTAACATCTCGCCGCATCATTGTCTTAAACTCTTCAGGGCTTTCTCTTGATGCGTTAAAGGTAATTCTTGGAAGCTTAACGTACCCTCCTGGAGGCTATCTACCTAAGGTTTGTGAAAACCGTGAATCTGATGGGAATTCATCCATTGAGTTGACTCTTGACCGGCCAGGTCAACGGATCGACCTCTTTCGCAGGGATCCGCCACACACCACCTGAATCAGTCGGTATCTATCATCTGAGGCGGGTGGATTTACCTTTTCAACCCCTAGTTTTTTATATCACTAGCCGCTAAACTGTTAGGTTATGGCCGTCAACCTTGACTATCTCTCTGTTAGTCAGCTTACATCGCTTATAAAGAAGACCCTTGAGGGGAGCTTTCCTGCTGTGGCGATTCAGGGAGAGATCAGCAACTTAAAGGTCCAATCTTCGGGGCATATCTATTTTACTTTGAAGGATAGAGATGCGGCAATCTTTTGTGCCTGCTTTCGAGGCTACGCTGCGCAGCTAAAAGCTCTGCCAAAAGAGGGCGATCAGGTGAGGATTCAGGGCGAGATCAACGTCTATCCGCCACGGGGCAACTATCAGCTGATTGTGAAGAGGCTAGAGCCAATCGGTGTGGGAGAGCTTCTAATCAAGTTTCAGGAGCTCAAAGCGAAGCTAGAGCGATTCGGCTGGTTTGCCAAGGAGAGAAAAAGAGCTCTACCTAGATTTCCTAAGCGCATTGGCGTGGTGACCAGCCCAACAGGCGCTGTCATTCGCGACATCATCCATGTTTTGGATAGAAGGGTGGGGAAGTTCCATCTCGTCTTAAACCCAGTGAAGGTGCAGGGGCCTGGCGCCGCTGAAGAGATCGCCGCCGCCATTGGACAATTTAACAAATACAAGTTAGCCGACGTCTTGATTGTTGGCCGTGGAGGCGGAAGCTTTGAGGATCTCTTCTGCTTTAGCGAAGGGGTCGTCGCGCGCGCTATCTATGAGAGCCAAATTCCGGTAATCTCGGCCGTCGGCCATGAGACCGACTTTGCCATCTCGGACTTTGTGGCAGACCTAAGAGCGCCCACCCCTTCGGCAGCAGCTGAAATTGTGATGGGCGAGACGGCGCAGATGATGCAGTGGCTGCAGAAGGCGCGGGTTAGCCTCGACAATCAGCTTATCTACCAGATCAACCATCTCAAAACGCAGCTACTTCGCTTCGCGAAACATCCGCTATTGAGCGACCCTTATGCGCTGCTCGGGATGCGGCACCAAAGGCTCGATGAGTTCAAAAATGGGATTGAACGGGCACTGCTCTATCGGCTTAAAAATCAAAAAGTGCAGTTAGATGGACTGAGACGAACGCTAGAGTCGCGAAATCCAAGGGCGGCGATCCATGAAAAAAGGATACTTCTCACCTCTCATCAAAAAAATTTAAAGTTGGCACTCAAACGCATCCTGGAGCACTCTTTGATACGCTTTAAACATCTAACAAGTTCACTCGAGGCGGTGCGCCCTGAGAAGATCTTAAGCCGCGGCTATGCGATCCTCTTTTCCCAAAAGGAGAAATCGGTTATAAGTGAGGTCTCAAAGCTTCAATCCGGTCAATTGATCGTTGCTAAAGTATCCGATGGCGAAGCGACCCTACAAGTAGTGAAAAATGACTAAAGAAACATTTAATTTTGAAAAATCATTCAGCCGCCTCGAAGAGATCCTCGACAAGATGAGCAGCGAGAAGATCTCTCTTGATGATTCGATCAAACTCTACGAAGAGGCGGATGGTCTGATCAAAGGCTGCTCGAAGAGGCTTAGTGACGCTGAGAAGAAGGTGGAGAAGCTCTTAAAGACACGCGATGGCGAGCTTGAGCTAGACGAGGGAGGCGATCCGCTTAGTGAAGAATACAACTGAGATCACGCCAACTCCTCTTCTTGATGCCATCAAGGAGCCACAGGACCTCAAAGGTCTAAGCCTACAAGACCTTAAAAAGCTCTCTGCAGAAATTCGTCAACATATCATCGAAGTGCTCTCTAGCACCGGAGGTCACCTCGGCTCCAACCTAGGCAGCATCGAGCTGACCCTCGCCCTCCACGCCGTCTTTAACTCTCCTACCGATAAGTTCATCTGGGACGTAGGCCATCAATCATATACGCACAAGCTGATCACAGGCAGAAAAGAGCTCTTCCCAAAGATCCGTCAGTTTAAGGGTCTCTGCGGCTTTACCCACCCTAAAGAATCGCCCCATGACCACTTTCACGCCGGCCACGCGGGCGCTGCCCTCTCACAGGCGCTCGGCGTTGCGACAACGCGTGATCTGATAAAGCAAGATGAGTATGTTGTTCCCGTCATCGGCGATGCCACCCTCACCTGCGGCGTCTCTTTAGAAGCGCTCAACAACATCCCCAAAGACTTAAAGCGCTTTATCGTCATACTAAACGACAATGCGATGTCGATTTCAGAAAATGTCGGGGCGATCACACATATCCTAAGCCGCCTTCTCAACAACCCCACGACGAGCAAGCTGCAGCATGATATCGGCGCGCTGATCGAAAAATTTCCCACATGCGGCGCGGCCCTGTCGCGTCAGGGACATAAGTTGGCAGAATCGCTCAAAAATATGGTGAGCCCCGCTCCCTTCTTTGAGCAGTATCACCTCTCCTATATCGGCCCTGTCGATGGCCACGACCTCGGCAAATTGATCGCCACATTGGATGCTGTGAAACATCTCGACTGGCCCGTTGTTGTCCATGTCATGACGAAAAAGGGTCTTGGTCTCCAAGAGGCACTCGACAAGCCCAACATCTATCACGGCGCGAAGCCTTTCGATAAGATCACAGGAAAATTTATCGGGGGAGCAAAAAAACCCACCTTCCCCAAACTCTTTGGTAACCATCTTCTTAAGATGGCAGAAAAGGACTCGAGCATCGTCGCTGTCACACCTGCCATGAGTCTCGGCTCCTGTCTAGATCCGATGATGAAAGCGTTTCCCAACCGCTGCATCGACGTCGGCATCGCCGAATCGCACTCGATCACCTTCGCGGGGGGCTTAGCTCACGGAAAGAAGATGAAGGTTGTCGCCTCGATCTACTCCACCTTCCTACAGCGCGCTCTTGATAACCTCTTCCATGACGTCTGTCTTCAAGAGCTCCCTGTTGTTTTCGCAATCGACCGCGCCGGAATCGCCGGCGGTGATGGCGCCACACATAATGGCATCTACGACATCGGCTTCCTTAACGCCATGCCCAACATGGTGATTACACAGCCAAGAGATGGCCAGCTTCTCAAAGAGCTGATGGAGTCCGCCTTCTCCTGGGGCCGCCCCACAGCAATTCGCTACCCCAACCTCCCCACCGATGAGGGAGAGGCGCCGGTTAAAACACGCAAGCTGGGCCGCGGTGAGCTGCTAGCCAAAGGAAGCGACCTTCTGATTGTCGCTCTTGGCCATATGTGCGAAACTGCAATGGAGCTTCAGAGCCGTTTGAAAGATTATGGCGTCAACGCCTCCGTTTTAGATCCGATCTTCGTCAAACCGCTCGATACCGACCTCCTCTGCGATCTCCTCACGACGCACACGAAGATCGTCACGATTGAAGAGCACTCTTTGAGCTGCGGCCTCGGCGCTATCCTTAACCACTTCCTCATGCAAAATGGCTACCAGGATGTCTCAGTTGTCAACTTTGGTATCCCTGAAACTTTCGTCGAGCAGGGCTCTCACAAAGAGCTGATGAATGAGCTCGGTTTAAGCTCCGATAAAATTTTGGAGAGGATTGTTCTCTCCTTTAACTACAAAAAGAGGACGCATGAGAGTTGCTCTCTTTCTCAATCACACCAAGCCTGAAGCAAAAAAAGTGGCTCTTGAGATCGTTGCCTTCTTTAACGAAAGGAACGTCACCGTCTACGCTGAAGAGGATGAGTCAAATGCTCTCAAAACAGAAAACCTCTTCTCAATTGATCCACTCGAAATCGACTTTCGCATTTCACTTGGCGGCGACGGCACCATTTTAAGACTTTTTCATCGCCATCCGCAGATCAAAGCGCCCCTCGTTGGCGTCAACCTCGGTGGTCTCGGCTTTCTAGCCGACATCCCAACAGATGATCTTCAGGGCTGCCTACAGAATCTGATCGATGGCAACTTCGGTGTCCAAGAGCGCATTGTGATGGAAGGGTCTGATAAAGAAATGCCTCTCTCCATTGCCGTCAATGACATCTCTTTTCACCGCGCCCATAACCCCTCACTCATCGAGCTCGCTGTCCATGTTGACGGCACCTACCTCAATACCTTCAGCGCCGACGGTCTGATCATCGCCACACCGACCGGCTCCACCGCCTACAACCTCGCCGCTGGGGGACCGATTCTCTCTCCTCTCCTCGAAGCATGTGTATTAACTCCCATCTGTCCCCACACCATCTCCAACCGCCCCCTTGTCCTCTTTCCGAAACATGAGATCAAAGTCGAATATATCAGCCATTACGAACCGATCGAAGTGAGCTTCGACGGTGTCAAACATCACCAGCTCAAAACCAACGAATCAGTCACCATCCGCCCCTCCCAAATGAAGTTTCCTCTTCTCACCTTCAAAAACCATGACTACTTCTCAACCCTACGTACCAAACTCAACTGGTCCGGCAAGCTGCGCTCGAAGTAAATTCTCTGATCACCTCTTTTCTCATCCAAAGTCTGTCTGCTGTGGCGACGTGACCTTTAAATTCTGCATTGGTACTTTTAGTGATCCACTGCTGGATAGCTTGGTCTGTAGAGAGAAAGTGGCTCTTTTGTGTTGAGATGTCCGAGACGATGAGGAGGCTTTGGCTCTTAGAGAGCTCTTCATGAAGTAGCTCTTTCGCAGACCAGACTTCAAGTTGAGCAATAGTTATCTCTTTTCCCGAGATTTGAAGTCTCTTGGTATCCTTTTTGACCGCTTTTTGAGGATCTTGAAGGATCGACTGGCTCACCTCGCTGTAGTATTGGGCGATCCAATTGGAAGGTAGGTCAGTGTGGTTTTTAAGCTCATTGAAAGCAGCAATGTCTCTTTCTGTTGTCACTTCGGCCTGCAGGTTGAGTGTGTTGGCAAAGATCGCTGTGTAGAGAAGATTAGCGCTTAAGGTGTCGATGGGCGAATGGTTGTACTTTTCCCAGATGAGGGTGGCGCAGGAGCCCACATGTTCGACAACGCTCTTTTCACCTAAGCGCTGCTTCCAGTAGGCTTCAAAACCAAAGTGATGATCGATCACTTCCACCACCTGATCAAGCTCGACAAAACTCTCGAAAAAATTAGGGTCGGAGACATCAACTAAGATGTATTGGCAGCCCTCCGGAAACTCAAGATCGATCTGCAAATCCCAATTTTTAATGGAATCGGGAATCGTCTCGTTGAAGGGAGCGCGAAGGACCGCCATTGCATTCTTAAGAAGTTTTTTATAGGCAATGGCACAAGCCAATACATCAATATCTGTATAGGCCGATCCGCCAGTAATTACTTTATCTCTATTCATGACTATTGTATAATTCTTTTGTGATTAGATATCTCTTAATTCTAATTTTTCTTCCCTTAACAGCTACAGAGTTAACCATAGCCTCATATAACTGCGGCGCTCTGCCTAACCATTATGACTATCTTCGCGCTGTCTGTATGGGCAGTTTAGTCGAAGAGAGGAATAAGGTTGAACCTCAAATTTTTAAGGAAGCGAATCGAATCGAAGAGCTGGTTTTGAAAAACCTCCTTTCAAAAGAGGAAGGATATCAGTTTTTAGAAAGCCTTCTAGAGACAGCCCCCTTTTGGCAAACTCAAAGCTTAGAGCTGATCACTCCCTACAATAAGCGACCAATAAAGATGGATCCTCTTATTCAAGAGAGGCTGGAAGCACACTTGGGAGCCCCCTGGAGCGACGAAAGCGTTGAGAAAACACGAAAAGAGATGGCGCGCCACATATTTGCCGAGGAGCTGAGCGCAGATATCCTCTGTCTCCAAGAGGCAAACCTGATCGACTCATCTCTTCTTCCCATTGACTATCAATTGGTTAGTGACGGCGCCATCGCTTTAGCCTTTTCAAAAAGCCGCTTTCAGCTCGTTGAAGTTGTCAATAGAGTTGCTAAACGCTCATTAACTCTTCTTTTAGAAGATCAGAGCAATGGAAATCGAGTAATCGCCAGCTCCCTACACCTCACTGGCTGCAATCCCTATCGTGAAGGTGAGGATTCTACCAAAGGGGACTGGGAACTAACAGAGACCCTTGCTGCCATGGAAGAGATTGGGGCTGACCTCTACCTCATAGGTATGGACTCGAATGTCACCTCTCTACACCCTCGGCTGGTGATTCCCTTCCAATTTGGGTATCAACTTGATACAGAGGATGTTACACCAACATGCACAAACCCTCACTCTCTTCTCCATACCCGGATCGACTGGATCATGGTGAAGGCGCCGCACAACCCTTGCAAAATTATTGGCATTGAGATGAAGAGCATCGGCCTCAATGAGATGTATTCAAATATTAGCGATCACAAACCGATATATTCAAAAATAAAATACTAACAGATTTGTATTTATAATAATTTTCTGTTATACTGATCGGTACTAATGAGTATTGTATCCACAATTCGTGACGCAAAAGATCAGCTATTTGGTGGAGGCGTAACGAAAGCGGACGGCATTGGAACCCTTTTTGGTGTCTTTCTTCCCTCCCTTCTCTCCACCTTTGGCATTATTTTCCACCTACGCTTGGGGTGGGTCGTTGGCTCCTACGGAATTTTAATCTCAACTTTGACGATCCTTCTCACCTTTACGATCGGTTTTATGACGGCCCTATCACTGGCCGCTGTAGCAACCAATATGCGTATTAAGGGGGGCGGAACCTACTATATCTTATCACGCTCTTTTGGCACGGAGCTAGGCGCAGCGATTGGAATTCCTCTCTACATCTCGCAAGCTCTGATCGTTGCCTTTGAGATCATGGGTTTAACGGAGATCACTCTCTCTTTAGCGCCCCATCTTAGCCCTTTGGTAATTAAATTTTCGTTTCTGGTCGGCTTAACGCTTTTAACCACTATTCTTTCTCGCTACACGGTTAAAATTCAGCCCTTTGCCCTCTTTATTGTCTTTCTCTCGATAGGCTCCTTCTTTTTAGGCGGGGCAGAGGTGGTTCAAGATGCAATTGCATTTCAGATTCCCGCCGCCAAAGATAAAAATTTCTGGAGCGCCTTCGCGATCCTCTTTCCCGCGGTCACAGGAATTGAAGCGGGCTTTGGGATGTCTGGAACGTTAAAAAATCCTAGCCGCTCCCTTCCTTTGGGTACACTATTCGCTATTTTGGCAGCCGCGACTGTTTTCTTAACTGTTGCCTTTTTCATGGCGAGCTATGTCCCAAAGAATATGCTTAAACATGACCCGATCGTCCTTGCGCACTATGCAAAGTACTCTTCGATTGTGCTTATGGCGCTTTTGGGCACAAGCCTCTTTGGTGGCATAGGGGCACTAGTCGGCGGCCCTAGAACATTGCAAGCTTTGAGCCGTGATGCGATCGCCCCGCGCTGGCTAGCTCGCGGCTTTGGCTCTTTAGATGTGCCTCTATTTAGTACACTAACAACTGTTTCTATCGTTTCTGGTCTTCTTTTTATCGGAAATATCAACTTGATCGCGCCGATTTTGACGATGTTCTATCTCACAAGCTATGGGATGCTCAACTTAGCCTCGGGCATTGAAACTGTGGTGGGTAACCCTAGCTGGCGCCCCACCTTCGCCACACCTGCTTACGTCTCCTTCTTTGGCCTCCTCCTGTGCGTCATAGCGATGTTGATGATCGACCCAGGGCAGGCGATGATCAGCGTACTTATCATGGCGGCGATCTTCCTCTTTGTCAGACGCCAATCCATTGGAAAGAAGCTCGATGATATCCGCAACGGCATCATCTTACACTTTACCCAAAGAGGGATCTACCACCTCGCCAAAGAGGAGATTTCCAAGCGTGCCTGGAGACCCAGCTTCGTGGTCTTCTCAGGATCGCCCTCAAGACATCGCCGCCTCGTTGAATTTGCCTCTGCCCTGACACGAAACCGCGGCTTTTTGTTCACGACGGCAATACTGCCCTCAAAAAAGACAAGCCAAGAGAAAATCCTCCCCTTTAAAGAGCGGATCGAAAGCTTCTATGAAAGACGAGATATCCGCTCGCTTGTTGACGTCGTTACTTTTAATGATCTCTTTGTAGGAATGAAGCGGGTGATCAGCTCCAGCGGGGTCGGCACCATTGTACCCAATACGGTACTCCTTGGCGCTACAAGGCAGCGTCATCAGCAGCTAGCTGAAGTGATCAGCCATGCCCACGCTATGGAGAAGAATGTACTTGTAATTCAGGAGAGCCGAAAGCGTCCACAAAAACGAAAGGGCAGATCACAAGCTCCCAAGCAAGTTGACGTCTGGTGGGATGATGACTCGCGCCCTAACTCCCACCTAATGCTCATCCTAAGTCACATCCTCCGAAAGGATCTAGACTGGAAAAATGCCAAAATCACTCTTAAGTCGGCAGCACCAAATAGCGCTGCCTGCGAGACGAGGAGAGCCTACTTTGAGGAGTTCATCACAAAGCATCGCCTAGGTGTAGAGTGTGAGGTCTATGAGCTTGAAAACGACACACCTTGGCAACAAGCCGTTAAAGAGCACTCAGCCCAAGCCTCTGTTCTCCTTTTGGGCCTTAAAACTCCCGAAGGGAACCCCGAAGAGTATGGCACCTACCTCTCTGACCTCTTTGAAGTCAAAGCCACCCCTCCCCTTATCGCCTATACCCTAAGTGGACCTGAGCTAGAAATATTTTAGGTAGGGCCAGAAAAAACTCCTCAACATCAAAAGGGTCAAAAAGGTTAAACATCGCTAATTCATCCTTTTCTGCAGCTACTCTCCAAGAAAAGGAGAAGGCCCTCTGCCTAAAAAAATGCGCAATTCTCTCTTGATACGATTGGCTACAAAAAAGAGTTGCCCATTGATGACTCTCTGAAAATAAGAATATCGCCTTAATAGAGGATCCCGGTTCGGGTCTAATGTGTCCATAAGGGCCTCGATGTGAATGCCTAAGGCAATAGTTGGCGGATCCCAAGCTCTCGATGAGAGGATTATCTATACTAGGCATCTCAAGTCATACTCCAAAAAGTGTTGTGAAAGTTCCAACATACGACCAACATATATTTTTTACAATTCCTTAACATTTCTCCATTTTTCCCTCCTTTAGTCTGTGAGGGTTACAAAAATCCTTATGAAATCTTAATATTTTTTTTAAAAAAGTATGGATCATTTTGAGGAAAAGTCATATGTAAAGAGATAAGTCGCTTATTCAGCTTATAGGGTCTTTGACCAGTGGTGCAAGGACCCGGTGGGTTGAAGAGTTTAAATGGACTTTTTGGTCTGTTACAGGACCGGATTTTTTAATCTTAACCTTACACATCTTTTGGAGGATGTTATGAAACTACGTTTCCTTTCTTCTTTCGCTGCTTTTGCTGCTGC
>JAJFMK010000231.1 GCA_021772215.1 Chlamydiota bacterium
TTTGAAAGTTCACGTATATATTTATCTAACAAAGAATCTTTTCCGATAAGGAAAAAGTGGACTCTCCTCTGTATAAAAATCAACCGGCCTTCTGGATTGGTCTTCTCTTATTCGTATGCGTCTTGACCTACCAGCAGGTTACCATTCCGAATATACCCAGAGATGGAATTCCTGTCGAAGGGACTCTTGCAATCTCCTCGATTAAAAACTCTCCCTCACGCTTCGGCGAGAAATTAAGCATCAAAGGAGAGCTCCTCGGACAAACCGTCACACTGCAGCTTCCTAAGTCGGAAAAGGGGCTGCTAGAAAACAACCGACAGATTCTAAGTGATTGGTCAATTAAAACTCTCAGACGGGGGTCATCTCTATCTCAAACGGGATAAGTTTTCGAAAATGACAGGCAAAGGCGGCTTCTCTTGGCCCTTCTACCGCTTCAAAATCAAAGAGAAACTGAAAACAGCAATCGAAAATAACTATGGGGATAGCTCAAGCGGCTCACTCCTCTCATCCCTCCTCTTAGGAACAGCGGCCAAAAACCATCTCTCAAGAGAGTTTAACCGCTTTGGCCTCTCTCACCTCCTCGCCATATCCGGTTTTCACTTCGGCCTCCTCTCGATGTTAATCTGCGCTATCTTGGGCCGCTTTTGTCCCTATCGATGGATCCCCTACCTCTCAATCCTTCTCCTAACCCTCTATACGCTCATCTTAGAACCAAACCCCTCTGCCCTACGTGCCTTTGTCACCTTCCTCCATGGACAGCTAGGACTCCTCCTTGGCAGAAGCTCAACAAGTTTAAATCGCCTAGGTGTGGCGCTCATCATCACCCTTCTCATCAACCCCGCCTTCTCCACCCACCTCGGCTTCCAATTTAGCTTCGCCATCACCGCCTCGATCCTCATCTTCTTTCGCCCCATCGATGAGCTTCTACAACACTTAAGCAGCCAATTCAAAGAGAAGGAGATCATCCAACTCTCCCTTTTCGACAAACATGCCCTCCTACTCCTGCAGATCTTTCGAAAGCTAATCGCCCTCACCCTAAGCGTGCAAGTCACCGCCCTGCCGCTCACTCTCTTTTGGTTCGGTAAATTCCCGGTATTGTCGCTACTCTATAACCTCTTCTTCCCGCCCCTGATTAGCTTAAGCGTACTGATCTTCTTTGCCGCGCTGCTTTTCCCCCCGCTCCATCAGATCAATCACCTCTTCATACAGGGACTCCTAAGAACTCTCCAGATTCCCGCCACAAAAGATCTCTTCATCGAAACAGATCTGGTAGGACCTGTGGTAATCTTTAGTTATTTTGCTTTTTTAATTATGTTAGGGATGTGGCTGCAGGAGAAGCAGCTAAAGCAGAGTCTGCTTGAGTACTATTGAAATCAACGATCTTTTGAAAAGCTGGTAAGATAACACCTTCATAATCACCCGTTCTAAACATACCATCTAATTCCTCCAGTAACGCCCTCTTTGGATCTGAAAGGGTTTGAGACGATAGTAAAGATTCTACGATAGAATGTGTATGGCGAGATGCCTTATACCAATGACCTTCATCTTTTTTTGTTAGACTTCCCCAATCGACAAATTTCACTTTTCCCTTTTCATTTAACATCACATTTCTCGGAATAAAATCATCATAACAATAGTCGAATGCCTCGAGTTCAAGGCAAGAATCTGCCAGCTGTGAAAGAAAATCAAATCCCTTCTCATTGAGACGTCCTCTGTAGCTTAGCGTCCCTAGATCTTCACCAGAAATATACTCTAAAAAAATTGAATCAGAGCCAAATTTATTCACTTTCGCATAGTATTGACAAATGTGGGAAAAAGGAGACATTTGTCGAGCAACAGAGTAATCCTTCTCAACTTCACCCTGCTTCAAAGCAAATTTCTTCCCCCCAAACTCAACAAGGAAAACTTTCCCGTAACAGCCACTACCGAGCTCCTCCTCAAATTTAACGCATGCACTGAGTGGAATAAACGGCAAACATAAAGCAATCCGTTGCCAGGGCTGTAGAGCCTCGGTAAAAGCGTTAACACTCTGTAATTCGGAGTAGTTCTTATTAAATAGCAAACCATACGTTAGAAGAGCTATCGACCTATTGGCCCAGATAGCCGCTTGAGCCCCCTGACTTCCGCGCAATCTAAAGACCAGTTCTATGGCCGCATGAGCGGCTAAAGCGGCATGAGCAATCCTGTATGGTGCATCACCCCTCTTCAAGAAGGTTTCGGTTTTTTCATAACCTATGTATGCTTTTAATCGTAAATAGCTTACGCACTCTCCAATTGATCCAGTGTTTAATCCAAAACAAGTCATAAAACCATTATACACTAAATGTATAAATTAAAATTAAAGATTGCATCTCTTTTAAGGAGCCGCTGAATAATTAGGGTACAGCCGATTTTTTGATGATTTCGTTTCCAGTTGGTTGATTTCATAAATTCGCATACTGTTGACAGTAGGGGGTTTATGAAATTGATCAAATGGGAACGAAAGGGCGAAAAAGCGACCTGCACGAATTGATCAGTGGCTCCTTAACTATGTAAAACACAAAGACATACACATACTGGCTCCCACTTTTATTCTAGGGATGCGGCTGCAGGAGAAGCAGCTAAAGCAGAGCCTGCTTGAGTACTATTGATTTCTATTTATCCACTAACTCTCTGTAGGATAAGTTAGGCGAGCTAGTGTATGTGGAGGTGCTCCCTCCTCTTGGGTTTAACCCATCCGATCTGCCGCATACCTGGAGACGTAGATGATCGATTGGCATCAACAGTGGGAGCAGTTCGCTCCAGGGTTTATTGAAGGGTGTTTGCCGCTCCCTTTAAATGAGCACGCTTTGAAAAGGATTAAGCTCTCGCCAGGTCCTGGCTTTGGGGATCTTTCCCACCCAACAACGCAATTGATGCTAGAAGCTCTTTATCCTACTGTGAAGGACAAACATGTAGTTGATGTGTGATGTGGTAGCGGCATTTTAACACCTGCTTCACTAGCATATGGAGCTACAGATGCGATCGATATCGATATTGAGAAAGAGGCTCTTTTGCACACTGAGGAAAATGCAAAGCTTTATCAGCTAAACCTTAAACTTTATTTACCAAGCACTGACCCTATTTTATTTTAAACGAAGGGGTGGCCTTAATAAATATTTAACCTGTGTTTTATGAATGAGTGTGGTAAAATTTTCTCAAAAAACAACAGGAGGTCAGCATGTGGTATCCATCAATTTATAATTTAGAAAGAACCAGCTTTGGTGTTAAGGTTGAGACTAGAACAGAGCAATTGGCCAGCTACTATCAAACTGCAGTGGAAAGCCGTGAGGCAGGAATTGGTAAAATTGCAAGTGCTGCTTTAGTCTATTTTTCACTTGGGTTTAAGGCAAAAGCCTGTTTTGCTTTGGCTGCTGCGGCAGTTGCTGTAGTTACTTTTGGCTCAGCGCCCCTGGTTATAAAGGTGGGGTGTATAGCTGTGGCACTATTTGGAGCAGTGAATGGTCTTTTGTTATTAGATGAGGTATTATTATATTTTGATAGTAGATGTAAGATGCGTAAAGACGAAAGTGATGTTATTGATCTTTTAGGCGGACAAGAGGCTTTTGATCTCCTTCCTACATTAAACGATATCAGCTTTGCTTCAAAAGAGTTTGATTGGCAAATTAATTCTGACAAATTTAAAGATGCGCCTATTATAAAAGGAGTTGATAATATAAATCGTCCATTTGTAGTCTTTAATTTTATGAATGAGTCAACAGGTGAAAGAGAGCGGTGGGCTTTATATAGAGGCAATTGTGAAGAGCCGGCCTGGAGTTATCAGCCATATATTGGACCAGGTGGATATGTAACTTATACAGATATTAGAGATACTTTACCCTTACTTAAAAAAATACTAGACGGAAAACTAACTACAAAACTTTTGGAATCTCCAGCAGCGCCTTAGTTATTCAGTGATCCCTAAGGAGACACTGAACAATTCGCGAAAGGCCGCTTTCCCGCCCTTTCGCTTCCATTTGACCAATTTTGTAAGTCCCCTACTGTCAATAGTATGCGAACTTGAAAAATCAGCCAACTAAAAGCAAAATCATCGAAAAATCGGCTATACCCTAATTGATCAGTGCCTCCCTAAAGTATCGTCATTAATTTTTCCTCTTGAGCTGTAACCTGTTGGCTTATCATACATCTTTTCGGTCATGCAGATGGCCCCAGCACAAATCTCCAGAAAACCAGACCCAGTCTGAACATATTCACGGATTCTTTGAGCAGCGGCCTCAAAGCCTAAAATCGGGTCTACCATCAAAACGGCATTCCCCTATGGCATGACGTAGAGCTTTGCATCTTTTTCCAATGTATCGATCCGTTATAACGCACAGGAATCAACCTCGGCTTGAGTTAACAACATTGCTTCAGTTTGATCTACAGAAACGGGCCATGTTCCGCTTCCGCTATAGAGATAAACTGCTACATGTATAGTCATAAAAATCGCCTATTTTTAATTAGATTGTAAATAAAACAATCAAGAAATCAAACCATTAAAAATAGCAGTCGATTGGAAAGGGAAGCAATCTCCTACTTGACTGAAATAGAGGGAATAGGAGAAAATTCTATGCTCATGGCGGCCGTAGCTCAGTGGTAGAGCGTTGGTTTGTGGTACCAAATGTCGCGGGTTCAATCCCCGTCGGTCGCCCACTTTTTTTTAAGAGTCTCAGAGGGAGGGGGGATCTTGGAACACTGGCTAGCGCTTCTTCTGGGCACTGTCCAGGGTCTTACTGAATTTTTTCCTATAAGTTCATCGGGTCATCTGACGCTACTGATGCGTCTCTTTGATGTGGACTCCGAAGAGCTGCTTCTCTTCAATATAGTCTGTCACCTTGGGACCTTGATCGCGATTTTGATCGCTCTAAGGGCTGAAATCGCGGCTCTCTTCTCTTGGAAGTCGCAGCGTCTTTGGCAAATTATGATAGCTACGCTGCCACTCTTTCCCTTTGTCTTTATCCATAAGTGGATCAAAGGACAGATCACCTCGCCAAATCTTTTGGGGATCGACTTCTGTATCACAGCGCTTTTTCTCTTCATGGGATCTCGTTTGACAGCTAAAAATGAGGGGCAGTTAACAAAGCGCAAAAGCGCTCTTGTCGGCGTCTCTCAGACGTTGGCTCT
The DNA here is from genome assembly GCA_021772215.1 of Chlamydiota bacterium. Classification (GTDB taxonomy): domain Bacteria; phylum Chlamydiota; class Chlamydiia; order Chlamydiales; family JAJFMK01; genus JAJFMK01. Next base: position 5,143 of record JAJFMK010000231.1, read on the forward strand.
CTTTCCGGGGATCTCCCGAAGTGGAACGACGATTGTCTGCGCCAGAGCGCTTGGTATCTCATGGAAAGAGGCGTTTCGCTTCTCCTTCCTATTAGCGATCCCCACCATTTTGGGATCGTCGGTTCTTGAAAGTTATCAACTCTTACGCCATGGGCTTACTCTTGAAATCTCTTACGCCAGCTATCTGATCGCCTTCTCTTCATCAGCATTTATCGGCCTTATTGCCCTTAAATTGGTCGAAAGGCTTGGCATTGAGACGATTTTGCGCTATTTTGCAGGGTATTGCATGGCACTTGGGATTCTCTGTTTATGGCTAAAGTAAAAAAAGTAGAAAAAACGCAAGCTCCTCTGACTGAGATTTGGGGACTGCTACTCATCGCTCTCTCCATTGTTCTTCTATTAAGTAGTTTGAGCTACACCTCAAGCCCGGCGCAACATAACTGGCTCGGATATTTCGGCCACCTCGTCGGTTTAACCGCGCATACCCTCTTTGGCCTGGCAAGCTTTAGCCTCGTCGCTGTTACAGCGCTCTTTGGCGTGAGGATGCTCTTCTCCCACTCTCTAGAATCCCCTCGCCGCGTCCTCTTTTTTAGCGCGACGTTAGTCCTCTCTTTTGCTCTGATTCTCTCTGTCTTTGAAGAGAGCTATCCCGACATGGCGAAGCAGCTGCAGCACTTTTTCTATCCCTACTGGACCTCACGCCGCATCACCTACCACCTTGGAGGAGCGCCCGCCTTTTTCCTCTATAGTCAGGTTCCATACATAAACCTGAAAACTCTTCTGAATGCGAGCGGCGTTGTGCTGGTGACGTCAACCCTACTCCTCGGCAGCCTTCTCTACCTCTTTAAACTCCCTTTAGTTGTCGCTGCAAGGGCCTCATTGGTTGCCTTGAAGAACCTCGTCGTTGCTATCTGGAACTATCGACGCCCAGAATCGGAGGTGGTTGAAGAGGTGCGCTTCAGCGGCCACAAAGTGAAGCTAAAAATTCCGATATTCAGATCGAAAAAGGAGAGCGGCGCTCCCGCTGTCAGCAAGGCGGAGGTGGAGGTGAAGAGCCCCAAGCCGCCTAAGTCGGGCTACCAGCTGCCGCCCCTCTCACTTTTGTCGAAGGCGAAACTGGTCGACCAGACAGACTTAAAGAAAGATCTGACGAAGCAGGCGGCGATCTTAGAAGAGACGCTGCTAAGCTTCGGTATCGAGGCTAAGGTGGGACAGATCAACTGCGGGCCTACCATCACCTCTTTTGAAGTGCACCCATCGATCGGCGTGAAGGTGCAAAAAATTAAGACACTCGAAAATGATATCGCCTTGAACCTTCAAGCCAAGTCGATCCGAATTATTGCGCCAATTCCCGGTAAAGCGGCCGTCGGCATCGAAGTGCCCAACCTGCAACCACAAGAGGTCGGCTTTAAGGAGATGCTCGCCACCTATAAGGGAATGAAGCGCTCCTTTCACATCCCTCTGCTCCTTGGTAAAGCGATCAATGGCGACTATGTGATGAGCGATCTCACTAAAATGCCGCACTGCATCATCGCCGGAGCTACAGGATCGGGAAAATCTGTCTGTATCAACACCCTCATTATGGCCATCCTCTTTACGATGCGCCCCGACGAGCTGCAGCTTCTGATGATCGACCCAAAGAAAGTGGAGTTAACCCCCTACAGCAAACTGCCCCATATGATCGCCCCTGTTATCACAGAGCCTCATGGCGCCGCCAACGCGCTCAACTGGTTAGTGCGTGAGATGGAGGTGCGCTACGAGGTCTTAAAGCAGGTGGGCGTTAGAAACATCGAATCTTTCAACAACAGAAAGCGCGATCAGCAGTTTGAAGATAGCCTCTCGATTGAGGTGCCTGAAAAGCTTTCCTATATCGTTGCGATCATCGACGAGCTGGCCGATCTGATGATGGTCTCTTCGGGTGATATCGAAACACCGATCGCAAGAATGGCGCAGATGGCTAGAGCTGTCGGCATCCACCTCATTTTAGCGACGCAGCGCCCCTCTCGTGAGGTGATCACGGGATTGATCAAGGCGAACTTCCCAACACGCATCTCCTTTAAGGTAGCCAGCCGCATCAACAGCCAGATCATCTTAGATGAGGTGGGCGCTGAGACGCTGCTCGGCAACGGCGACATGCTCTTTTTACCGCCGGGAACGGCGCAGCTTGTGCGCGCACAAGGCGCCTTCATCCGCGACGAAGATATTCACCGCACCATCGACTATATCAGCATGATGGCGCCGGCAAAGTATCAGATCAACTCCTTCGATGATCTAGTGATGCAGGGTCTTTTAAATGAAGATGACAACCGCGACAGCCTATTCGGCGACGCCCTTCGTATTGTCCAAGCGTCGCAGCTCGCCTCAACAACCTTTTTGCAAAGAAAGCTCAAGATTGGTTATGCTCGCGCTGCAAGTCTGATCGATCAGCTCGAAGATGAGGGATATGTATCCAAAGCTGAAGGGTCAAAACCCCGAAAAGTTTTAAAGCCACCAAATAATGAGTGAACCAGGAGCAGTCAAATTTCGCCCCCTCGCCTCGGGCTCTAAAGGTAACTGCCTCTTACTTGAAACTTCCGAAACAAAGATCTTAATCGACGCGGGACTCTCAAGACGCGCCACACTGAAGCGTCTTGAAGAGGCGGGTGTCTTCCCCCACGAAATCGACGCTATCTTAGTGACCCACGATCATATTGACCACATCCAAGGCGTGCGCCTTTTGTCAGAGAAGGAGAACATCCCGATTCTTGCCAATGTGGAGACCGCCAAAGGAATCTGCCAGACTCACCGCTCTTCAATCCCGTTTAAGATCTTCACGACTGGTGAACCTTTTTGCTTTCAAGATCTCGAAATTCTCCCCTTCTCAATCCAGCACGACACGCTAGACCCCGTCGGCTTTGTGATCCAGACAGATCAACATCGCCTCGGTATCGCTGCGGACCTTGGCGTGATCACCGATGCGATTATTCGCACACTTCAGTCGTGCGATATGCTCTACGTCGAGGCAAACCATGAACCGGAGTGGGTCCACGCCTGCCCAAGGCCCGCCAGCTACAAACAGCGTGTCCTCTCTCGCCTTGGCCACCTCTCCAACCAAGATTGCGCGCGCCTCCTTATCGAAACCGCGCATGATAAGCTGCAGCATGTCTACCTTGCCCATCTCTCTTCAGAGTGTAACTCCCAAGAGAAGGCGCTTGAAGTTGTAAGCAGCACCCTCCAAAAATATGGAATTGAACTTCCCATAGCTTGCGCTTTACAAGAAAAAAATAGCATACCCTCTGAAATTCAATAATTTATTTTAATTAATCAGACTGATAAGTTATCTATTACTACTGAACCTATTTGTACTTTGGAGGTTATATTTATGGATAGGAAATTATTGTTTAGGTCACTTATAATTAGTGGCTTAGCTTCATTTGCAGGAGTAAGTGCTGAACAAATCGACACGTGTGCCGACTGGAACCCCTGCTGCTTTGATTATGGTTTAAACCCACCCGCTACCTGCCCAAGCTGCTCAGATTGCAACTGGTATGGAGAGATTAGCTACCTCTACTGGAAGCCCTATATTGAAAACGCCCACGCCGCCGAGGTAGTTAGTACCGATCGAATAGTCGCCTCAAGTGACCAACCTAATGCGACCCTTGGAGGAGCCACAAGAACCGAGAATAAGGATTTCAAATTTGATTGGGATAGCGGCTTCAGAGTCGGACTTGGGATCGGCTTCCCTTGCGACAAGTGGGGCATCGCTGTCAACTGGACGCACTATCGTACTGACGCCAGCTACTCAGATAGAGGAAACAGCACAATTACAAGTGATGGAAACAATACCCTAATCACCAATGCAAAAATTCCCCTTCCCGGCTTTTACAATGATCAGTCTATTCGAGTTGGTGCTATCACACAGCAGTCGAGTGAATTAGATTCAGATTGGGACTTTCAATTTAATGTAGTCGATCTCGATCTTTTCAGAAACTACTACGTTGGCTGCTCATTAGCGATCAAGCCCTATGTCGGTTTAAGAGCGCTTTTCCTCAAGAGTCAAATCGACTCATTTGCTCAATATGAGGGTAGCAGTGATGAAGCTTTCTTGGGGAACCTAAAGATTGCTCAACATCTTCGCTCCGATTTTAAAGGAGTGGGCCTTAAAGGAGGCGTCGACTCTTTTTATGAGCTGATGTGTGGACTTGGAATCTATGGCGATATCGGAGCGGCTGTGATCTATGGCAACTACGATCTCAAACATCGCGCATTAACAATCGCAGGCCCTATTTCTGATCAAGATAACCAGACTTACGTGGCAGAAAATGAACTTCCTTTCTGCTACGACACTCTACGCCTAATGACAGACTTAAAAATAGGACTCGAGTGGAGAGAAACTTTCAACTGTAATCAAAATATGGTCATCATAAAGGCGGGCTGGGAGCATCACCTCCTTGTCAATGGAAGCCAGTTCCAAACGTTAGAATCCAGCGGAGGTACTCCCGGAGTTCCTCCTCCAGCGAAGCAGACAGGAGGCGATCTATCCCTCTACGGCTTCGTCTTTTCTATCGGAGTCTCTTTTTAAATAACTGTCTCTTTAGCTGCTCTGCAACATGCAGAGCAGCTTGCAATATATCTTCTATTTCTCTATCGTTGATCCAGATTTATCCTAAATTTTTCACTGGAGATATAGACAATGAGAGCAGCAGCCTGGATTGTGCTAGGGGCGTTGACATTCACCTGCCACAACGGTTTTACCGAAGAGAAAAAGGAAGAAACGGAAAAAAGCGAACAGCTTTTGCCAATCTACTACATGGACGATTTTCAGTGCAGCGATGGTTGCGACTGGGACCCCTGCTGCATGCCGTATGGCCTCAACCCTCCTCTTGTCTGCCCCACGTGGAACTGCTGTGACTGGGTGGGGACACTTGAATATCTCTACTGGAAACCCTTTGTCGAAAATGCGCATGTGACTCAAGTATTAGAGGCGCACAACTTCCGTTTTGATAGCGATACCGGAGCCTATACCTCCGGCAAACTGACAAACCGCCCCAAAGATTACAAGTTTGAGTGGGATGGCGGCTTTAGAGTCGGTCTTGGATACAACTTCCCTTGCGATAAATGGGGCATCGCTCTCATCTGGACTCACTACCAGACTGAATTTAGTTCACTGTTTCAGGGCAGCGGCTGCACACAAGGTAGCGAGGGTATCGATGCTGCCGTCCCCGCTCCCTACTTTTTAGTCGGGGATCTCCTACGTCCCTTCCTTTATGCCACTTCAGCTAGGCTCGAATCTAAATGGAATTTCCAATTCAACCAGATTGATCTCGACTTCTTCCGCGATTTCTACGTCGGCTGCTCCCTCTCTTTAAGGCCCTACGCCGGCTTGCGCGCCATCTTCGTCAAACAGAAGATCAAATCCTGCGCAGAGTATACTTTCCCAGACAATGGAATAGTTGCTTTCTTTAGAGATATCAAAGTAAACCAAAGACTCATGAGCGAATTTAAAGGTGTTGGAATCAATGGAGGAATGAAGAGTAACTGGGAGTTCTTCTGCGGCCTTAGCCTCTATGGAGATATCGGCCTCTCTGCTATCTATTCCGCCTATACAACCGATGCTCAACTCGACTACCTTGGATTGCCTCTAGACGCAGGTGAGAAGTCGGCCCTCTCTACATCTGTTCCATACGACTTTGAGCTTCTCAAGGTCTTTGCCGACTTTGCCCTAGGTATCGAGTGGAGAGAGCCCTTTAACTGCTGCCAAAATGTCTTTCACCTAAGACTGGGCTGGGAGCATCACATGCTATTCAAGGCGAGTTACTTTAACTCCATCGCCAACGACCAGCTACTCTACGATCAAACCTTTTCTGGGGTAACGCAGCCGCCGACAGGAGCGCGCTTTGCAACTTCTGACGGTGACATCTCGCTCTACGGCTTTGTCTTTGCGATTGGTGTCTCCTTCTAAATTGGCAACGAGCTGGTGAAAAGCATGATTCAGATTACGCTCGTTCGCCACGGTGAAGCCAACACACCTGATAACTCTCTCTCCCCTTCTGGGAGAGAGGAGTCACTGCGCGTAGCCAAGTCACTTGTCGGTAAAGTCGCAGCCAAAGAGATCTGGCATAGCGGCAAGTTGCGCGCAAAGCAGACCGCTGAGATCCTTGGTGAGGTGCTGGGACTGCCCCTCTTAGAAAAGCCTTTTCTCCTCCCAAATGAAGACCCCGAAGTTGTCAAACAGGAGATAATGGTCAATGGAGAAGATCTTATGATCGTCTCACATCTACCTCTACTTCCGTCACTACTTAACCTGCTGACAGGAGAAGTAACAGACGGCATCTTTCACCCATCAAAAGCGATCACAATTAATCAGGAGTTTCGTTAATGTTTAGACTCGCAATTGCATGTTGCCTCTTTTTTACCATTTCTTGGGCCTCTACCGATGAACAGAAAGACTGCACCTCATTGGATTTCATCCAAATTGGCGCACACATCTTTAGGCCCCAAAGTGATTTTGTCTACAAAAGTGTGATGGAAGGTGCAAGGGGTATCTTAATCGAGCCTGTGCCGCACCTATTGGACAATATCAAGCAGATGTACAAAGATCAGTCTGACAACCTCATTTTCCTTCAAAAAGCGATCAGTGATCATAATGGCATTTTAACCCTCTTCACACCGTCACAGGAAAATGATTTCTCAAAGTTTCCTCTCTGGTGCACGGCAATCTCCTCCTCAAATCCCGACCACATCACGCTTCACAGAAAAGACCTGCTCATTGATGAGATTAAAGTGGAATGCGTCGCCATCAATGACCTGATCAAAGAGTACAATGTTCAACAGCTGAAGGGTTTGTATATCGACACAGAGGGACATGATTACTGCATCTTAAAGTCGCTAGATTTCAAACTCCTAAGGCCTGAGAAGATCGTTTTTGAAAACAAACATATGGATGGCGTCTTTAATAGAGGCAAAAGATATAACGAACTCATTACCTACCTAAGAAAACAGGGTTACGAAGTCATTAACAAGACTAAAGAGGACACAATTGTTGTTGATATCAGGTCTAAAAATTAAAGACGGAGAAAAGGCCGCGCATCTTATCTAGGAAGGTGCTTCTTTTGGGGTGGTTGGCGGTGGTCTCTAAAGATTTAAACTCTTCGAGCAGCTCCTTTTGGCGGCTGCTGAGATGTGTTGGCGTCTCCACCATCACTTTGACGAGGAGGTCGCCCTTACCTTGGCCATGGACGTTGGGGAAGCCCTCGCCTTTGACGCGGAAGATTTTGTTGCTCTGCGTTCCTTCGGGGATGGAGACACGGCAGGTGTGGTTAAAAAGTGAGGGGACATCCTTTTTACAGCCAAGGGATGCTTCAGAGATGCTGATCGGAATCTCAATCATGATATCGTTGCCTTCACGCACGAAGAAAGTGTGATCTTCAACATTAATGAAGACATAGAGATCCCCTGGAGGACCTCCATGGGAGCCCGCATCACCATGGCCAGTCAGCTTAAGGCGCATACCGCTGTCGACACCTGCAGGGATCGGAACTTTAACCTGATGTTTCTCTTTGACAACCCCTTCGCCACGACAGACCTTACAGGGATTTGTGATCATCTGCCCCGCTCCGTGGCAGGTGGGGCAGGGGCTTGTCATACTAAAGAAGCCGCGCTGCTGATAAACTTGACCTTGACCGCCGCAAGTTGAGCAGCGCTGGATGCCATCTTTGGAGGCGCTTCCCAAGCCTTGACACTCTTTACATGAGCAGTAATTTTGAATTGAGAGCTCTTTTTCGACCCCTTTAGCTGCCTCTTCAAAAGAGATGGTAATGTTGACACGCTTGCTAGCGCCAGGGCGCTTCATGCTCTGTCCGCCGCCGCCGAAGCCGCCGCGACCGCCACCGCCAAAAAGTGTATCGAAAATATTTTCGCCGCCCTGCCCAAACTCACCCATGAATGTGCGCAGCGCTTCCTCCATAGAACCAAAGCCCTGCGCGCCACCCATACCGCCCATGCCGGCAACGCCCTCTTTGCCATACTGGTCATACATCTGACGACGCTTGGAATCACTCAAGACCTCATACGCCTCGGAGATCTCTTTAAATTTCAGTTCTGCTTCAGCGTTGCCCGGATTTTTGTCAGGGTGAAACTTCAAAGCTTGCTTCCGATAAGCCTTTTTAATCTCATCGGCTGAAGCGGCTTTTGTTACGCCTAGTAGTGAGTAATAATCAGACATAAGCAGGGGTGCAACGAGCCCTCTTAACTAGTGAAGTTCATAAGAAAGAGTAACTCAAAATTAATTTATATTAACGTGTACGGCGGTACTTTAGGGCAGCTTTCGACTTAGCTCTCTTCGCAATAGAGGGCTTTGCATAGAAGCGGTGAGCCTTCACAGCTTTCATAACTCCCTCTTTATCAAGACGCTTTTTTAGCGCTCTTAGAGCTTTATCTATCGATTCGCCATGCCTAACTTTAACAAATGTCATTTCTCTATTTTGTCCTTACAAATTGTAGAATTGTGTCCAGTTTAGCGCATAACCCACAATAAATCAAGAGAAGAGGGACTTGCAAAATTGCTTTGCCCAGAAAACTAAGGATTTTGATGCCAATTGCGATTTGCGGGTCGATTGAGGAGAAGAGATGTTTTTAACGGGTAAATTGAGTTTTACAAGTCCCTCGAAATATAGGGGTCTTGTAGGTAGAGCAGTCTGATTGGATATTGTGAATCAAACTCTTTTTTTTGCGCCTTTTCGTCACAAAGTGCGGCAACAGTTTCTAAATTGATCCTTCCACTACCCCATCGATCTGAGGTAATTGCTAGATTCTGATGGGGTGAGCTGACAATCCTCTTCTCATTTAGATAGGGAAGAAGCTGCTCTTTGGTAAGAAGCTGTGGTTCGCTCTCCCAAGTTATTTGATCCCCCATCTGTCCCAATCTCACAAAAAATTTACCTCGCTTGGCATCCATCAAAATAACAAAGGGACCCTTTTCATCTGGCACATAGAGATCTAACGAAGAGAGTGTAACCAGAGGAATCTTCAGCGCATAGGCCCAGCTCATCGCCACAGTGGCGCTTTTACGCATGCCAGTATAGGAGCCGGGACCAACACCAAGGGCCAAAAGCTCAATATCTTGGGGCTTATCGACAAAATCAGCAATGGCTTGAACGAGATCTTCAGCGCTACCGGGCCGGTTAATGATTTCAATGGAATTGACCAGCTCTTTCCCATCAAAAAGAGCTATGACCCCAACCTCAGCTGCTGTATCAAAAAAAAGAGTGCGCATTTCCATATATAGTATCAGCTCTCATTGAAACTTTCCACCTCACCTGTTACAATGATCACCAATTTAGACTCCATTTTCCAACTTAATGTGCTTATCCTACTGATAATAAGTAGGCAAGCTTATCTGATGGCTAAAAAGGTCTAATCCCTTATCTTCAAAATTATAAGAGGCATTAAATGGACCCAATGGATCCAGAAGTAGCAGAATATAAAGAACTTCCAACAGAAATCCGATTAGACATGGAGAAAGAACTCTATATTTTCCCGCTGATAAAGCGACCCTTCTTTCCCGGCATGGCTGCCCCTATGGTGATCGAGCCGGGACCCTACTATGAGGTTCTTAAGGATATAGCACAGTCTGATAAAAAAGAGATCGCTCTATTTCTGACCAAAAAGGAGAATATTGCGCTTGAAAAAGTGAAATTTAAGGATCTGCATCAAGTTGGGGTCTACGCCAAAATCCTAAGACTGATGCCAATGGATGGGGGCGCTGTGCAGGTGGTCCTCAACATGGAGAAAAGGATTCGCCTCGTAGAGCAGATCCCCGACAAAAAACCTATCAAGGCGCTCGTTGAGCTTTGCAAAGATGTAAAGGGCTCAACAGAAGAGTTAAAAGCCTACTCTGTCAGCATTATCTCCGCCATTAAAGAGCTTCTTAAGGTCAATCCCCTCTTCAAAGAGGAGCTGCAGATTTTCTTAGGCCACTCCGACTTTACCGAACCGGGCAAGCTGGCAGACTTTGCCGTCGCTCTCACCACAGCATCGCGAAGTGAACTTCAAGATGTTTTAGAGACAATGGATCTATTCGAAAGGCTTGATAAGGTCGTTGCGCTTCTAAAGAAGGAGCTCGACCTCAGCCGTCTGCAGAGCAGCATCAACCAGAAGATCGAAGCGACCATCTCCAAGAGCCAAAAGGAGTTTTTCCTGCGCGAACAGCTCAAAACGATCAAAAAGGAGCTGGGGATCGACCGTGAAGATCGCGGCACAGATCATGAGAAATTTGAACTTCGCCTCAGAGAGCGCGAAATGCCCGATGATGTCAGTCAGGTGATCCAGGAGGAGATGGATAAGCTAGCGAGTCTTGACCCGCAATCAGCCGAGTATGCTGTGACACGCGGCTATCTCGACTGGCTCACCATCATGCCATGGGGCGTCAATAGCGAGGATAACCACAACCTCAAAAATGCCGAAAAGGTATTAGCAGAGGATCACTGGGGCCTCGAAGACATCAAACAGCGCATTTTAGAGTTCATCAGCGTTGGAAAGCTTACAGGCGGCGTACGCGGTAGTATCATCTGCCTCGTAGGGCCCCCAGGCGTAGGTAAGACCAGTATTGGAAAGAGTATTGCCAGAGCGTTGGGCCGAAAGTTCTACCGCTTCAGTGTCGGTGGCATGCGTGACGAGGCGGAGATCAAAGGTCATAGACGAACCTACATCGGCGCGATGCCAGGAAAACTGGTTCAGGCCTTAAAGCTCTCCCAAACGATGAACCCTGTTATCATGATTGA
>JAJFMK010000232.1 GCA_021772215.1 Chlamydiota bacterium
GAAATGATGATCTCAAAACCTACAGGTTGGGAGGAATTTAACGTTTCCTGCAGTGAATTCGACGGACAAATATGCCTTGTTGAGTTCAAAGAGATAATTAATTGGTACTATCAGCTACAAGAGGTGCTTGCTGCTAAAAAAGAGCTTGGTAATAAAATCAGCACAATTAGCATAGACGAATACAGGATTGAAAATAACCCGGCATTAGAGAAGCTTTTTAGCATTGACGGCTCATTTTCTGTCGGCGATCTTATCGATATCGCAGACTTCTATCGTGAGTTAGAGCGATTCCAAAATACGTTTGGTAATGGTTCTGCTATATTAACAGAAGAGGGCAAAATTCAAATTGCTTTAAGTGATGGTGTTAAGGCTCCCTTCGAAATTCCCACTTCACCAATCTCATATGTTGAATTTGAAAAGATCGTTGAACAGTTAGATCTGATCGCTTTTTCTGGAGAGATGGTTGGAGTAGAGAACCCTTTAGAAGAGCATATCAATGGAGATCTGGTTCAAAAGTTTGCTCAGCTTAAGAAGGAGCAATTGAGTACTGTTTTAACGGATAATGATCAGGAAATTAGCGAAAAGATAGCCGAACTCCTAAATCGATATGATCAAATGAAGAGTTTAGATGAGCTTTTAGAATTCGATCGAGAGTGCTGGGGAGAGGTTTTAGATGAGGTTACGACGTCTGATGGGGAAGAGAGTCCTAGCGAGATCTTTTATCAGTATATGGATCAACCGATAGAAAATGAGTATCAACTGCTGCAGATGGGCGTTGATGGGGAGAATGTAGGAAAATATATCGATAAGAGAGGAAGGCTCAATAGAGCAGCCATCAGAGCAGATCTTACCGACTTAGTGAGTGATTTCCTCTTTATCCATGACCGACTCTCATGGAGCACGTCGTAAGAGGCCTCTGATCTGAGTGGTCTCCTTTTCTTCTGAGGTGTAGGTAGCGCTCACCTCAAAACAGTTTTCGGGAAGGGAGCGGTAGCTCTCTTTCCCAAAGAACTCATTAGAGTGGGCAATCTCAAATTCAAAGAGCTCTTCATTCAAAGTGGCCTGCCCACTCACATCACCAAAAAGAGGATTCTCCATAATAACAGAGAAGCTCTCACCCTGTTGGCGGCTAAATTTGTAGAAGTTGCGCGTCGGCTCCTCCACACCCTCTAAATAGACCATCTGCTGAGCCAGTATGGCTCCCTTGTGTTCCGGATGGATCGTCCAGACGGTGCGATAGTTCACTGATTGGTTGGTGACGGAGAAGGTTATCTGACCCTCACCGACCCACTTACCTGGTTCTAAAATAAACATGGCTTAAAACATATAGCGCCGGCAGTAGATACTTTGCAAAACACCGAGCGCAGTCATTGTTGATAATATCGAAGAGCCGCCATAGGTGACAAGGACTAAAGGCACGCCGGTGATTGGCAAAAGACCGATCATCATGCCGATGTTGATCAAGATATGCATCGTAAGATAGACCGAAATGCCGGCGGCTAGGAGCTTGCCAAACTGATCCTTCGCGACAGCGACAACCTGAAAGCTTAAATAGATTAGTCCGTAGAAAAGTCCCAACATCACCGAAAGACCCAATAGTCCAAACTCCTCGCCGAAGGCGGGAAATACCGAGTCGGTGTAGGGCGCCGGCAGCCAGCCCATCGCCGTAAATTCGCTTTTACCAAAGCCCATTCCTGTGATGCCGCCATAGGCGATGGCGTTGGCGGCGGCTCTTTGGTGCGGCAAGTTGGGGTCGAGGCGTTCATATTGATACTCCTTCATCACTTTCAGCGCTAAGGGCCGAAATTCCTCATGCGGAATGGTTCCGGAGAACTTGAGCGCCAAAAAAACAAGCGCTGAGCAGGCGCACCAGGTGGCAAGCCTTGTGGTTTTCGGATGGACATTACCAAAGTAGAACATTACAAGCGTCATCGGAAGCAGCACAAGGGCTGTGCCGAGGTCCGGCTGCTTTAGAATCAAGACAAAGGGAATAAAGACAATGAGCCCTGCTAAACAGACCGTCGAAAACTGTCCCGCTTGGCGGGCACGCCGCTCCAAAAACCAGCTTAAAGAGATCACCACGATCAGTTTGGCATATTCCGACGGCTGCACGCTGACCCCAATAAAGGGAATGCGATACCAGCGATGGACATGCTGAATTGCCGGGGTAAAGAAGAGCCCAACAAGAGCTACTAACATCAAAAGATAGAGGATCCAGGTCCACTCTCTTATCTTGTTGTAGTCAAAGCCTGCCAAAAACAAAAAGAGCCCCCCACCTAGCAGATACCACTGAATCTGCTGCTTCACAATCGGCGTAAAAAAGGCGTAAGAGCCCCCTACCTCCTGCGAGTAGGAGCTGATCACTAACAGACTGGTCAACATCAACAAAAAGAGGATGAGCAGCATCCTCATATCGATATACCGAATCCTCTTAGAGTCCCAAATGGTCTTCATGAGATTACAATACCTATTGTATCGATCTCGGTGAATACTCCCTCAGCTAAAGCAGAAGGCTTCTCCCGATTAAGGGTTCCTCTGCTTGTACCACAATTAAGGTGTGGAGAGGGCTTCTAGGGATTTGGATACCCAAGCTATCTATTCCGAGAGCTAATTTTTAAGGTTAGTATATATGTCAGGAAAGTTTACAACAAGAGGCGCCTTATATCCCTCCCCTGAACGGAAGGGTTTTACGGCGTCGTAGATAAACCGTGTTGTTCAAAAATCGGCCCTAACTATCGAATTTCGATAGTTAGGAGGGATTTGTGAACAAGATTTGGTTTTGACGAAAAGTCCAATAAAATTGGAGTTTCTGTCCGAATTTAGGGTTGTTTTTCAACTTACCAATTGATAAAAAAAAGAGCTTTGGTCGATGGTTACCGTTATGGATCTGAAAGTTCACCATTTTGATCAGCTCTCTTCGACGAATACCTTTGCGAAGGAGTCGCTCGATCGTTTTGAAAGAGATCAGATGCATCTCGTTATTGCGGATATGCAGACGCATGGCCATGGACGAAAAGATCGCCCTTGGCTCTCTCCTAAAGGGAATCTCTTTGCCACCTACTGTCTCTCACTGCCAATTGAGTATCAGTACAAATTGGCACCGACGACGATTCTTTTAGCGATTTGCTGCTGCGACTATTTTGCAAAACAGGGAGTGCCACTTAGAATCAAGTGGCCCAATGACCTATTTTTAGAGGGAAAAAAGTGCGGAGGTCTTCTCGGAGAGACACATGCTCTAAAGGATCATGTCTGGCTTATCTTAGGACTTGGCTTAAATCTCCACCTTGACCCCAAGTTCTTTGATCAGATCGATCAGGAAGCGACCTCTTTGCACCTCCATGCTGATGAGCTCTATCAGCCGCTTGAACTGGCCAAAAATTTGGCGCCTCTCTTTACCACAGCGCTTCATCAATACCTTCAAGAGGGCTTTGCCCCCTTCCTTTCCGCTTGGCAAAAGTATAATGTTTTAAAGGAGGGCGATTCCCTCTCGTTAGATACTGCTGAGGGGATCGTTAAAGGGACATTTCTCTCTCTTGAACAGGACGGATCTATCGCCTTAACCTCTGAAGAAGGTGAGGTGAAGAAGCTTATATCCGCAGAAATTCTCTAGAGGAGTTAATATGGCTATTTCGAGGGTGAGTCCTTTTACGACTAATCAATCTCAAGGAACCGCTTCTAAGGGAGGCGGCGGCGGAGGCATCGCTGTCCTTTTTGGTAGAGCGGCTACCGTGTTCCCATTAGCTCAGAACCTGTCGGCGCGGACCGTGACTGTTAACGTGACAGCCAGCCAGGTTGCGTCGTTTAAAGAGCTATTTGTTGGGTCAAAATTCCCTAAAGGAGAAGATCCTCATTCTCCTGAAATTTCAGTCGACAATCTCGTTGAAGAAGATCAAATAAAAGAGATTCTCTCTCAAGCAAATTTTCTCTCGCCTCAAGAGTCTCTTCATAGCGTTTTTGAAAAAGTTGACGTAAAAAAGCGGTATGCTCTTTTTTGTCAGCTCGTCTCGCTTCCTCGAAAGAAAAATCTAAAATTTCTTTGGAAAATCTTTCTCTATTTTCAAAAGAGTGGCTGCTTTGAAGAACTTGTTCTTTTCTTAAGTCAATCCAATAGATTGATATCTGTTTTGGCACAGCTGTGTGAGCAGGGAGAGGCGTTTCCAGAAGGTATTGCCCATAATTGGAAGCCTTTTGCTCAGTATGAATGCGTTGGCAGGATAAGTGGGCTAGAAAAAATCTTAGAGGGGCGTAAAGAGCTTAACAACACTCTGATTGAATTTATCCTAATGGGATATAACCTAGGACCCCTTCTCGATCTTCTTGAGAGGGTTCCAGCCAACAGATGTGACGCTCTCGAAAGAGGAGTTTCGAACTTAAAAAGGGAGAATAGAGCAATCTATCTCAAATTCTTTCAGTGTGATTTTAATAATCCCCGCTTCTCAGCAGCTACATTACCAGTTCTCGAAGGACTGATTGGAATAGATCCAGTTAGCCTCTTCTCTGCTGAGTTTTTAGAGGTTTTGTTGAGGTTAGGACCTGTTCAAAATCACTGCCTTGCGTTATTAACGGTCTTTGAAGGTCAATCACTCTCGTTTAAACGAGCTGCTCTTCTACATCCTGAAAGACTCTTTTGGTTAGTTGGAGTTTCTAAATGGACTGATGCCATATTTACGACTGATAAGCTAAAAGAACTTGATCGCGATAGTTGCGAAGAGATGGAACTCGTTTTTCAATTTAGCCAATTTTGTAATGCTGATTTCACCACCCCTGTTGGAAGGGCGCTCTTCTTTCTCTTTTCACAAGAGGGTGATTCGAGGTCAATTATCTTTGCTCGGTTAAAGGAAATTTGGGAGCAAGATCAGGCAAGGTGGAAAGATGAGATTCTCGCACTTTATCAAGATATTCTAAAAGAGCCGTTGAAATCGCACTGGACAAGATATCAATCGGTTGTCGAAGTCGATGAGACGGAAGCGATAAAGCGGGTCATTACTCTCTACGAGCTCTTTAAAAAACAAGGGGGCTTAGATTATCTTCTAGGTCAACTTGAAAAGTTAAGTCCTTTACGAAGAAAAAAGTTCGACGCTGCCGTTGCCTCTGCCGTTGTATCCAATTTAAACTGGTGTGATTTTGAGGAATTTGAGTCGATGCTAAGAGGGTCAAAATCTCAAGATTTCTATATCCAAGCTATCGCCGCTCTTCTTCATCTCTCTAAAAATATAGAGTCTGCTAAGGCTCTCTTTACATGCCTTATTCATTTTCAAAATTCCCCCCTTAAGAAGGTCATTGGAAAGCTTCAGACAATAGATCTTGAGGACCGGCTGCTCATCACAGAGTTTTTTGTCTATATCTTCTCTTTTAAATGGGATAATAAATTATCCTATTTTTTGGATAATTTTTATTTCTGGTTAGATAATACGAAAGATAGTGATCTTAAAGACCTCTTTAAAAGTCACACCTTTAGCCCTGTGAGTCGGTCTGGTTTTGGAAGGAATTTTTGGGAACAATGTATCTATGTACGCAAACAAGCGTGCATAGAGTTAATCAAGGCCAATAAGCTCTATCTGGATGTGATCTACATTACTCTTTCTTTAGTCAAAAAAAAGAAAGATCCATCACCC
Source organism: Chlamydiota bacterium (assembly GCA_021772215.1). Taxonomy (GTDB): domain Bacteria; phylum Chlamydiota; class Chlamydiia; order Chlamydiales; family JAJFMK01; genus JAJFMK01. Next base: position 5,616 of record JAJFMK010000232.1, read on the forward strand.
GCTTGCATATTAGATCTGTTCGAGTATATGAGTTTGGATTTCTTCGACACTTTTAGGAAACTATCAACCGTTGGTGGAACAGTTTTTGTTGGCCTAGATGTTCAGGCTGATTTATTAGTCGGATTAATTGATGAGATGTTGATAAGAGCTCATAACGGCAACGATAATGTTCAAGAGACGATCCAGCGGGCAATAGCTCTCTATCGAAAGCTAGATGTGAGATTACCTAATAGTTTAGTCAAAACGTTGGTTTCCTCAATTGACAACTGTAGAAACCTTTGCGAATTTCTAGATGAGTATCAAGGAGAAAGAGGGGACTGCTTTGTTTCATGGCTTTTGTCTTCACCTCATCCAGATCTTTTAAGCTTATTTCATGCAGCGGGATCACTTGCGACGCCTGATTCTTGTAAAAAGTATGCTGGCTTGAGCCAGCCGAAAAGAGATCAGATTATAGCCTTTTACAATGCTCATAAAGCACAGTTGAAAGGTGAATATGCCCTTTCTCAGCTGATCTGGGTCTTCGCTAGTTTTTCAGACGATGTCCTAGAGCTCTTCAAGGAGCTCTTCTCTTTAGAAACGGATGCGCAACTTCTCTCACTTCCCTGTCATAGAAAATCTTTCCGTTTTGGAAATTTAAGAGTGGTCTTACAACGAACAAAAAACCAACCTGACTCGGTTCGCCGTCACATCTTCTTCGATCCAAGATCTACCCCCTTCTTAAAATTAGATAGAAAAGAGTTGAATGATCGACTTGATCATTTAGATATCGTCACTCAACAAGAGGGTTTTGATTTCGAAAGAGAGGCCTCCTATCTCATCCACGCCGACGCAAAAACCTTCGACAACTATCAAAGCCGCTTGTTGAGATCAGCTACCCTCAACTGGGATAAGCTTCATCCAACAAAATAAAATAGAATTCCCCAAGATGGTTAACCTTGGGGAATTTTTAAAATTTTAAGCTTTGACTAACTTTAGCTGGTCGTTGAGCTGGTAGTTTTGATGGTTTGATCTTATGAGTTCGGATTGTACTCTGACAGTCTCTTCATATTGTGGGCTAAATCCAGCATGTGCGCCTCGTCCGTTAACGACCATTGCTGGCTGTACAGTAAGGTGGTGATCTCTTGTGACGCCGGTAATCTTTCTCTCAAGGAAGTACGCTTGCGCTTTAAGCTGTGAATTGGCACCGAAAGTCTTCAACATCTCAACAACAGCATCATTGCCATTTTTAGCGGCTACCATGATCGGTGTCCCCTTAAAGACCGTTACCTTCCAGTTATGCTCTGTGCTAAGGTAGCCCGCATCGCTATTGAATGTTGGTCCACTATTTCCACGGTCGAAGTAGGGTATATCGAGTGCGGCTCCTTTTCCGATCATCGCTTGAGCTCTGGCGGTATTTCCTCTTGAAATTGCCTCGGCAAGTTTTATCTACGACGCCGTAAAACCCTTCCGTTCAGGGGAGGGATATAAGGCGCTCTCCTATAATTCTGGAGATTTTTGGTGTTCAATATCGGTGAATGATCTTCGGAGTACTTCCGTAAGTTTCTGCAAAATAACTAAGAAATCAAAAACTTTGGCTTCGTAAACTGTATTGTTTAGCCTCAAAGATTAAGCAAATATTCATCATAACACATTGGTCTACTGTGTGTTAAGTTCATTGACATATTCATAAATCAGACATATAATAGATGTATGGTTGTGAGGAA
>JAJFMK010000233.1 GCA_021772215.1 Chlamydiota bacterium
GCCTGACTGGTCTGCTTTGCGTTTATTGAATCTTCTCCTATCCTTGTGTTTGATCATCGTTTTAACTTTTTTGATGATTCTATCGATGCCAGGAGATCCTCTGATGGATGAGCAGGGGCTTCCCAAAGAGACGCACCAAAAACTGATTGAATACTATGGCTTTGATCAACCCATCCACCAGCAGATTTTTCGCTACTTTAGCTCCCTCTTACGATTTGACCTGGGCGAATCTGTTGTTCAGAAAGGTAAACCTGTTGTCGAAATTATCGCTAAGAGCTTCCTCCCCTCGCTGCTGCTAGGAACGCAAGCGCTCTTTCTCGCAATCGTTTTGGGTTATACCTTAGGAGCGCTTCATAGCAGACAGCTCGGTGCCTTCTCACTGATCTTCATTGCGGTCCCCAGCTTCATATTAGCGCCATTACTACAATATCTCTTCGCCATCAAATGGAATCTTCTGCCTGCAGCTCGTTTTGACAGCTTCGCCTCGACGATTTTGCCCACTCTCTCTTTGAGTTTAGCACCCGCTGCTTTCTTAACAAGACAGCTCTCCAACCACTTCAAAGAGATCTACGCTCAAGACTATGTTCTAGCTGCTAGAGCGAAGGGACTGCCTAGCTTTTATATCTTTCGCAAATACCTGCTCAAAAATGCGACACTTCCCCTCCTTGGCTACTTTGGGCAGCTCACAACCTCAATTATCACGGGAAGCTTTATCGTCGAAAAGGTCTTTGCCATCCCCGGCCTTGGCTACTGGATGGTCAACTCTATCTTGCAGCGCGACTATCCACTCATTATGGGGCTGACACTCCTCTTCAGCACACTTCTTCTGCTCCTCAATTTTCTCTTTGACACTTTGGCAATTCGCCTCGACCCAAGAAGAAAGAGCTTATGCGCCTAAGCGCCGTTTCCCTACTTCTGATAACGCTCATATCACTATTCGGTCCCTTTATTTCAGGATACTCTTACGATGCGATTGATCTAAATGCGACTAATCAGCCTCCCTCTTGGGAACATTGGTGCGGCACTGACGAGCTAGGTCGTGATCTCTTCACCCGCATATGCATGGGCGTTCGTATTTCTCTCACCATTGGCCTTCTCGCTGCGATCATTGACCTCACTATCGGCGTGGCTGTCGGTGCTGCCGCCGCTTTAAAGCTGCCGATAATCATGCGCTTCGTCGATATCCTCTACGCTCTACCCTACCTCGTCATTGTCATCCTCTTTCGCCTCTACTTCGGCTCAGGACTCATCCCACTCATTCTCTCGCTTACCTGCATGGGCTGGATGACGATGGCACGATTAACCTATGCCGAAATTGGGACGTTAAAGACGCGTGAATTTGTCTACGCATCAAAGCTCTTTGGTGCTAAAGAGGCGCAAATTTTCTTTACCCATCTTCTGCCTCACTTAAAGAGGACCATTCTCACCACCTTAATGTTAACCATCCCCTCAGCGATCTTCGCAGAGAGCTTTCTTAGCTTTATGGGACTAGGCGTCCAGGCACCGATGGCAAGTCTTGGTAGCCTCGCCAGCGACGCTCTCGACTCATTAAGATTCACTCCTTGGCGTCTCTTTATTCCGGCCCTATTTATCAGCTGGATTATCTTCTCCTTCTACTCTTTAGAAGAGGCGTTAAAACGTGAGTCTACTTAACATAAAAAACCTCACCCTAAAATGTGGGACGCGCAAGATCTTAAACCGGGTAAATTTCTCGATGAAAAAAGAAGAAATTGTGGCTCTTGTAGCGCCCTCTGGTAGTGGAAAAAGTCTCCTGGCAAAAAGCATCATGGGACTTTTACCCGAAGGGATAGAGTCCGAAGGTTTGATCACATTTAATGACAAACCCTTTACCTCTACCATGCGGGGTAAAGAGGCGGGACTGATCTTTCAAGACCCCTTTGCTGCACTCAACCCGACATTAACAATCGGACAGCAGATCACAGATGGGATTATCGAACACCTTGGAGCCTCAAAAAGGTTAGCCAAAGAGATAGCCCTTACATGGATGGAGCGGCTCTCTATCCCAAAAAGCGCTCTTCGTTTTGATCAATACCCAATAAATTTGAGCGGAGGGATGCTGCAGCGCGTTCACATCGCAAGCTTCCTCGCCCTTAAGCCTAAACTTCTTATCTGTGATGAGATCACGACAGCCCTTGATGCGACAACAAAGCTTCAGCTCTTGATTGAGTTAAAAAGGATCGTTAAAGAGGAGAAGAGCTCTCTTCTCTTTATCACACATGATCGTGGTTGTTTAAAACATCTCACTGATCGTATAATCCCCTTACAAACTTTAGGAGATTCCAATGACTAAAGATAAGTCCATCTCCCATAAGAGCTGCATTGGCCAGATAACCGAACGTACTGTTGAGATTGAGAAGCGCCTTGAAGGAGATGAAGAGCTTTTAGCTCTTCTTAAAGATCTACAGCAATTTAGTCTCGGTCGATTTCTTATCGCAAATGGTGGTTTAGATGGGTTCTGGATCGACTATATCATCCAAAATCGCTGCGCACAGAATCGAACAACATTAGAGTGTTTCATTCTCGAAAAATCTCCCACAGCCTTAGCGACCCGGCAGCGTTATTATATTTTTCAAGAACAGATCAAGAGGCTGATGCAAAATGGCTCCGTTATCG
>JAJFMK010000234.1 GCA_021772215.1 Chlamydiota bacterium
TGATGGTGTGGTTGAAGAGCTTCTGCCCAACCTGCACTTTCGAGTTAAGTTGGAAAATGGGGTGATGGTTATAGCACACCTCTGCGGCAAAATGCGGATGCGTAACATTCGCGTGCTGGTAGGGGATACGGTCACTTTGGAGATGTCTCCTTATGATTTGACCAAGGCGCGGATCGTATACCGAAAGAAGTAAATCAATTAATTAGTTGATGTTTTGGGGGTTCCTAGTGACTTCCCTCACTTATGAGGTTGATTTTTTTCAATGAGTTAACTAAACTTATCAGCTTTTAGAGGGTAAGCTTACGTGTCTCAAAAAAAGTTTCCTTTTGGATTTAGAAGGGAGAAGTGGTGTGGGTGTTGTAAGCCCAGATAGCTCAGAGGTAGAGCACTTGCATGGTAAGCAAGCGGTCGTAGGTTCGATTCCTATTCTGGGCAAAGGTTTTCGGGATTGGATCTCGGACGATAAATTAAATATTAAAGAGCAACTCGTTTTTTGGAGGATTTGCAGCAATGGCTAAAGAAGCCTATAAAAGAAACAAACCACACGTCAATATCGGGACAATTGGTCACGTTGACCACGGAAAAACAACGCTGACAGCCGCGATTTCTAAAGTTCTGGCCAAAAAGGGTGGAGCAAGCTTTAGAGACTACTCTTCAATCGATAACACGCCTGAAGAGAAAGCGCGTGGGATTACGATTAACTCGTCTCACGTCGAGTATGAAACAGACGCGAGACACTACGCTCACGTCGACTGCCCTGGTCACGCCGACTATGTCAAGAACATGATTACCGGTGCTGCGCAGATGGATGGAGCGATCCTCGTTGTGGCTGCAACAGACGGTGCTATGCCTCAGACGAAAGAGCACATTCTTTTGGCTCGTCAGATGCAGGTGCCTGCGGTTGTTGTTTTCCTCAACAAGTGCGACATGCTTGGCGAAGCAGATCAAGAGCTGATCGACCTCGTTGAGATGGAGCTTCATGAGATTCTTGAAGAGAAGGGCTACAAAGATGTCCCAATTATTCGTGGATCTGCTCTAAAAGCTCTAGAAGATGATGCGAAGTATGTTGAAGCTGTTGAAAAGCTGATGAATGAAGTTGACAGCCATATCCCAACTCCAGAAAGAGAAACTGATAAGCCATTCTTGTTGCCTATTGAAGATGTCTTCTCGATTTCCGGTCGTGGAACTGTTGCGACGGGCAGAATTGAGCGCGGTAGAATCAAAGTCAACGATAAAGTTGAGATCGTTGGATTGAAAAAAACGCAAGATTCTGTTGTTACTGGTGTTGAGATGTTCAACAAAACAATGGATGAGGGAGAAGCTGGTGAAAACTGCGGTATCCTCTTACGTGGATTGAACAAAGATGACGTTGAGCGTGGAATGGTTATCGCTCAGCCAGGAACTTGCACACCGCACACTGAGTTTAAAGGTCCTGTCTACGTCTTGACCAAAGAGGAGGGAGGTCGTCACAAGCCCTTCTTCTCCGGTTATAGACCACAGCTCTACTTCAGAACGACTGACGTAACTGGAACTGTCGAACTGCCTGCTGGCGTTGAGATGGTGATGCCCGGCGATAACGTCGAGATCAAAGTTACGCTGATCGCGCCTGTTGCGATGGAAACGGGGATGAGATTCGCGATTCGTGAAGGTGGCCGTACGATCGGCGCCGGAACGGTATCCGAAATCATTAAGTAAACAAAATAGTGGGGACAGCTAAAGTTGTCTCCACTCTCTTTGTTAAGCCCCTCTCTCTCAACTTTGGTTTGTGAGATAGGGGCTGTAAGGGTGTGTAGCTCAGTTTGGTAGAGCAACGGCCTCCAAAGCCGTCGGTCGGGGGTTCGAGCCCCTCCGCACTCGAACAGTTAAATTGGCTTGATCGAGGAGGGTAGGATGGAGCAGGTAAAGAAGTTGACACAAGAGAACAAAACGAGACGAGGAGCTGCAGGATTTTCTATTAATTTCTTAGAAAATTTGAAGACTGAGTTTCATAAGATAAGCTGGACAAGCAGAGAGGAGCTGATCAGCTATACAAAGATTGTTGTCTCTTCGACCTTCATTGCAGGTTTTGCAATTTATGGTGTGGATCTTGTGATCCAAGGAGTTTTAAATTTCCTCTCTTACCTCATTTAATAGGGATAAGGGTTATTGATGCATAAGTGGTATGTCATACAGGTCTTCTCTTCACAGGAGAAGAAGGTCAAACAGGCGATCGATGATCAAAAAAGTCCATCGGGCTTTGGCGATATGATTGAAACTGTTCTTCTGCCGACAGAAAATGTCTCAGAGGTGAAACAGGGTGAACAGCGCATTGTCGAAAAGAAGCTGTGGCCTGGTTATCTGCTGGTTAAGATGACACTCACAGATGAATCTTGGGGGTTCATCAAAAATGTTCCTGGCGTCCTTGAGTTCCTCGGTGGAGAGCAGCCGACAGCCTTGACGGATGAAGAGGTGGAGCAGATATTGCGCGACTTAGAGAGGAAAAAGAGTACTGTTACACAGAAGCATAAGTTTGAAGTAGGCGACAATGTGAAGATTATTGACGGCGTCTTTGTAAACTTTATGGGTACTGTGACTGACGTCTTTCAAGATAAAGGGCGCTTAAGCGTTCTCGTTTCGATTTTTGGAAGAGAGACTCAGGTAGATGACCTTGAGTTCATTCAGGTCGAACAGGTAAGTGATGAAATAAATCAAGATTAAGAGGAAGAGATGGCAGCACCGAAGAAGAAAGGGGCAAAAAAGATTGAAAAGTTTATCAAACTGCAGATCCCTGCAGGGAAGGCTAACCCAGCGCCACCAGTTGGTCCCGTTCTCGGGGGTGCAGGTGTCAACATCATGGCCTTCTGTAAAGAATTTAACGCGCGTACGCAGGACAAAGGAGGAGAAATCCTTCCTGTTGTTATTACTGTTTATGC
>JAJFMK010000235.1 GCA_021772215.1 Chlamydiota bacterium
GAGTTATATAGAGCGTGATCTAGAAGAGTACTTTCTAGGTTTGGCATCAGCTGTAGTTGCTCTAATCATCTGGGTCACCTATGTCATCACCAACTCCTCCTTCTTAAAGAGAGAGCCGATCAGCTCCTATCTTTGGTCAAACATGTTAGGGGTGGCAACTCTCTTTTGGACGCTTCTCTTTGCTCTCTTTCACTACCAAGCCGAAATCAATCCTCGTTTCTGGGAGATGTTTTTCGAAGAGGGTAGCGATACGACAGCCTTTTGGGTTGGCGGCTTCTTCCTCGGAGTCGTCGCCGGTTGGCTCGGTACCCTCTTTTGGAGCAGCGCCACCCGCCGCCTCACCATGGCGGTCACAGGTCCCCTCCTCATCCTCGAAACAATTTTTGGTATCCTGATGGTCTACTCTTACGAGCAGACCCTCCCTCCTCCTATCGAGGTATTTGGCATCGTCCTCATGCTCGGCTCCGTCCTCTGGACGACAAAAGCCTTCCTAAGGCGTCGACCCGCCATAGAGCTCTAAACTCTCATAGGCGCGGATCTGGTCGCGTATGAGGGCAGCTTCTTCGAAGTTGAGATCTTTGGCCAGCTTTAGCATATCCTTTTTCCAGAGTTTGATCTGATTATCAATCTGCTGCTGGGTCAATTTTTTAGCCCCTTCAATCAGCTTTTTATCGAGTTTCGCAACGCTAATCTCATCGGAAAGGAGCGCCTTGATGGGGCGCACAACGGTTTTGGGTGTGATGCCATGCTCTTCATTGTAGGCTTGTTGAATGGCGCGGCGGTTGTTGGTCACCTCGATCGTCTTTTTGATTGAATCTGTCATTTTGTCGGCATACATGATGACGCGCCCTTCGACGTTACGGGCGGCGCGCCCGCAGGTCTGCGTGAGGCTTGTTTCGGAGCGTAAAAAGCCCTCCTTGTCGGCGTCTAGGATGGCGACGAGAGAGACTTCGGGGATATCGAGACCCTCTCTTAGGAGGTTGATGCCGACCAGGACATCGAAGTGACCCATACGAAGATCTTGGATGATCTGACTGCGCTCTAAGGTGTCGATGTCTGAGTGAAGATATTTCGATTTGACGCCGAGATCTTCTAGATAGCCGGAGAGCTCTTCGGCGAGGCGTTTTGTAAGTGTGGTAACGAGGACTCGCCCTCCTTTTGCGGTGTGCTTTCTAATCTCCTCTAAGCTGTCGTCAACTTGAGTGGACGAGGATCGCACCTCGATGATCGGATCTAAAAGGCCTGTAGGGCGGATGATCTGTTTAACGACTGCGCCATCGGTATCCTCATATTCGAAGGGGGCCGGCGTTGCGGAGACGTAGACTACCTGGTTAAAGCGGGCGTAGCTCTCTTCGAAGCGAAGCGGGCGGTTATCGAAGGCGGAGGGGAGCCGAAAGCCAAATTCGACGAGAGACTGCTTGCGTGCGCGGTCGCCATTGTACATCGCGCGCAGCTGCGGCAGCGTCTGGTGCGACTCGTCGATGATAAGAAGGTAATCGTCGGGAAAATAGTCGATCAAGCAGGGCGGCGGATCGCCTGGGTTTCTCTGGCTGAAGTGTCGCGAGTAGTTCTCAATCCCTTTGCAGTGGCCAATTTCTCGGATCATCTCCAGATCATACATGGTGCGCTGCTGGATTCTCTCCCGCTCGATAAGTCGTTCGTCGTCGCCAAACTGCTTTATCCGCTCTTCAAGTTCTTTTTTTATCGTGAGGCACGCCTTCTCTCTTACTTCTTGCGGTGTGACGTGGTGAGAGCTGGGATAGATCGTCGCTTTTTCGACCCTTTCTAAAGTTTTGCCCGTTAGTGGATCGAAGATGGTAAGCCGTTCGATCTCTTCATCAAAGAGTTCGACGCGGATCGCCTGATCCTCTTCATAGGCTGGGAAGATCTCGACGATATCGCCGCGCACGCGAAAGTTGGACCTGGCAAAGTCGTAGTCATTTCTCTTGTACTGCATCTCGACGAGATGGAGAAGCATATCGTCTCGTCGAACGGTTTTTCCTACCTCGAGTTCTAAGTTCATGCCGCGGTAGTATTCCGGTGTACCTAGGCCGTAGATGCAGGATACGGAGGCGACAATTAACACATCGTCTCTCTCTAGAAGGGAGCGCGTGGCGCTAAGACGCATCTTGTCGATGCGGTCGTTGATTGCCATGTCCTTTTCTATGAAGGTGTCGGTGCGAGCGATGTACGCTTCTGGCTGGTAGTAGTCGTAGTAGGAGACGAAATATTCGATGGCGTTGTGGGGAAAAAACTCTTTGAACTCTTGGTAGAGCTGCGCCGCCAGTGTCTTGTTGTGAGCGATGACAAGGGTTGGCTTTTGAACTTTTTGCACCACATTGGCCATGGTGTAGGTCTTTCCAGAGCCTGTCACACCTAAAAGAACCTGCGCCCTTTTACCCTCTAAAATTCCTTCTGAGAGCTTTGTAATGGCCTCAGGCTGATCCCCTTGTGGTTGAAAAGGGGTCTCTATTTCAAAGGGCATGCTCCTGTCTCTCTCTGGCGATTCTTGAGATCTTGTTCCAGGTGCCGCTGATGCCCATGGCGGACTTCACTTCCCTAAGCGTCGCTTGGCCGATCTCCTCCATCTTCAGCGTCCCCTCATAGATGATCTGTTCGATGAGACCCTTTTCGCCTTCAAACTGCTTTCGTCTTTCACGAAAAGGGGTCAAAAAGTCGTTGAGGGCGCGCGCTAGCGCCTTTTTCACCTCGACATCTCCGACGGTGCCCGCTTCATAGCGCTGCTTTAGAAGTTTGACCTCTTCCTTATCTTCGTTAAAGAGATCGTGGTAGATGAAGACGGGGTTACCTTCGACAGTGCCGGGGACATCCGCGCTGATGCGGTTTGGGTCTGTATACATGCTGTTGACCCGCTTGGTGACCGTCTTCTCATCATCGCTTAAGAAGATGCAGTTGCCGGCCGACTTACTCATCTTGCCCATGTTGTCAGTGCCGACAAGGGTTGGCGTCTCGGTTAAAAGTACCTCGGGCATAGGAAACACTTCGCCATAGTACATGTTGAAGCGGCGCGCGACATCTCTTGCCAGCTCCACATGCGCCTCGTTGTCTTTGCCAACAGGTACCACATGCGCCTTCGGCAGCAAGATATCGGCGCTCTGCAGCACCGGATAGCCAACCAGCCCAAAAGGCAAGCTCTCTTCTGGGATATGGGCGTTTCTAGCCATCTCTTTCAAACTTGGTAGACCGGTCAACCTCGGCAAAGAGACCATCATCTCAAAGAAGAGGTTGAGCTCATAGACGGCAGAGATTTTTGACTGCAAAAAGATCGTCACCTTCGAAGGGTCAATACCGCAGGCGAGATAGTCCAGCACCATCTGCTTCGCATTCTCCCGCACTTCCAACACATGCTCTTTTTGCGGCTTGGTCGTCAAAACATGCAGATCGGCAATAATGAAGGAGCAGTCAAATTTTTCCTGCAACTTAACTCGATTTTGGATCGACCCCACCCAGTGGCCCAAATGAGCCTTTCCTGTCGGTCGATCCCCCGTTAAAATTCGCTTTTTCTCCATAAGGGAACTATTAAACCATAAATCTGCTCCCTACAGCAACAGTTTAGGAGGGCTCTTGACAACTAGCTAAAAAAGGTGGCAAATCGACATTTTGTTGTTTTATATCCACAAAATTCAATCTAAATATTGAATCCATAATGACATTTTGTCGATTTAGATCTGTAATTTTGAGTTGAAACAGCTTCAACATTGATATAAAAATTTCTTCCTAATAAAAAAGTACAGGCTTAATGTGTAGGATTCCAATATAAATTCAAGGTGCCATATGACAGCCCTATCCCCTCTTTCTATCAAGCCCACCTTGGCTACAGCTCCTGTTTTAGAGCACATTAAGCAGGACCTCAAACTCGAAATGGAGCACCGTCTTACTCAAAAGGAGGAGATCAAAGCCCTAAACGGCCATAACGAACAGCTCCTCCAAGAGAAGCTCTTCCAAGAAAAAGAGAAACTCGCCGCCGAATACCTCGAAAAACAAAAACAGCTCCTAGCCGAAAAAGAAGCCTACCTAGCCGAGCAGCAGACCCAGCGGCAAGTAAAGGAGACCCGCCTTTCCGATCAAAAAGAAAAACTCACCACGCAGATCCAAGCCATCGAAACCGAAAAAACTAAAAAAACCTCTCAGCAAAAACAGCTCGAGATTCCCTCAATGGCCTTTGGTTCCGTCGAATTGGAGAAATACTTTGGAAAAGTGGATCCAGCTCCCCCTCTACCCGCCAATATCGAACAGATCCTAAATAGCCCCTGCCACTACTGGCAGGATAAGAAAGTACGCGAGACACACCTCCTTTTTTACGTACCGAGGCGAGTGAATGGTTAGCCATTGACTTTAGATACTTTAAGTGAGCTGATTCAAAATCCGAAGGGAGGAGGTCATGCAACGACATACCGTCTTTATAGGGGTGATGTTAATAGTGAATATGGATCAAAGGGAACAACAGCGCATTGGGTACTGATGACAAGGGACGTCGTACCTAATAGCAGGGATAAGTCATTTAAGGACCAATGCGCGCTGGTTAAGGGAAGCGATGAACCGCCGCATCTCTTAGATGCAACAGTTGGGATCTTGATGGACCATGCAATGAGCGGCGAGAGGCTATTTAGTGACAGCCCTTTTTCTTACACCCGATGCCAGGAGAAGGTAAACGATTATCAAACATGTGTAGGCGGCCTTTCCAGCGGTGGCCTCAGCCTCCACCTCTGGCACGACAGCGACATCGTCGGCCTCGGATTTTTGCGGAAGCTCTGAACGTTGATAGGTCCCGTCAGGGGCAAAGTAGAATAGATAAAATAGGAGTATTATAGATGCGAGTAGATAGATCTGATCGTGGCATTGTAGAGGCTACAGAGGGTGAGAGGAAGCAGAAAGTGGTTGCCTTGTGGCAGCTGGGGGGAGTTTGTCAAAGGTTTGTGGGGGATAATGGGAGGGTTGGTCATTTAAGTTCGGAGGAGGAGCTGTTTGCACAGCTTCGAAAGGGGTACCGGCTTCGTATAAATCCCGAGGGTTTAGCCTATCTATTTCGAGGGGTACTAGGAGGTGCTCCGGGGTTGGAAGCGCTTGAGCAAAGATTGGACTTAAAGGAAGAAGGAAAGCGTAGCGTCTTTATTACCTACCAGTGGGGACAGAAGGATCTTGCAAAGCAGGTGGAAGCTGAGTTTGAGAAGAAGGGGTTTTTGGTTATCCGGGATGAGAGTAACCTCTCGCACGGCGCCTATATCAAAGGCTTTATGCGGATCATTGGGCATCCCAAGCTTGACTATGTGGTGCCTATAGTCAGTCGAGGATATTTACGTTCACGCAACTGCATGTACGAAGTGAATCAGGTGATGAACCGCTACAATTGGCAGGCGACAACGCTTCCCATTGTGATTCAAAATGACCCAAA
>JAJFMK010000236.1 GCA_021772215.1 Chlamydiota bacterium
TTGAGTATGTACCTTGAGCAGATTGAGAAGATGGATGCCAGACGTGAGTCTCTTTTGGTGGGAGACTTCTCTCATGGGGCGCGTTGGTTTAACTCAGATCCTTTAAGCTTTGCCAAAGAGCTCAAAGGAAAGATCACCCTCTTAGACTTTTGGACCTATTGCTGTATCAACTGTATGCATGTCCTCCCAGAGCTTGAACGGCTCGAAGCATACTTTAAAGATCAGCCTGTCGCCTTTATCGGCGTTCACAGCGCAAAATTTACCAATGAGAGAGATAGCGAAAACATATCAAAAGCCGTTTTGCGTTATGAGGTGGCTCATCCCGTAGTCAATGATCCCTCCCTATCCCTTTGGAAGAGTCTTGGCATCCGCGCCTGGCCCTCCTTCGCCGTTGTGGGGCCACACGGCAATATTTTAGGAGTGCTTTCAGGTGAGGGCGTTGAGGAGAGCCTAAGAGCGTTTATTGAGGCTGCGCTTCTCTACTATAGAGATGATCTAGACCAAACCGCTCTGCCGTTGAAGCTGGAAAAGGAGAGAAAAAAATCACCTCTCTTCTTTCCGAGTAAACTACTCTATTCCGACAAGCGGCTTTACATCTGTGATGCGAACAATAACCGGATTGTAGTTTGGCAAGATGGGATCGTCGAGACAATTGGTTCCGGGACGCGCGGGCTCTTCGACGGCTCATTTTCTGAGGCGGCGCTCTTTCGGCCGCAAGGCATAGCTCTTTTGGGCGACAAACTCTATATTGCCGACACCGAAAATCATGCGATTCGCGTGGCAGACCTTAAAGAGAAGAGGGTGACAACAGTTCTAGGCGATGGAAGTCAAGGCAGAGACTATCAAGGGGGAGGAGCGGGTCGCTCACAGAAGATCAGCTCTCCGTGGGATCTGGAGCCGTCGCAAGATCGATCAAAACTCTTTATCGCTATGGCGGGCACCCATCAGATCTGGCAGCTCGATTTCGATAGCGGCAGAGCCTCTGTTTTTAGCGGCTCAGGTAGAGAAGAGAATCGCAATGGAAAAAATCTCCTTAAAACAGGCTGGGCACAGCCCTCGGCGCTTTCACTCCATGATGACATGCTCTATGTCGCAGATAGCGAGAGTAGCTCGATACGCCTCATTGATCTAACGCGGGAGGAGAGCCGCGCTGTTGCTGGCGGCGATTCTCTCAACCCTGCCAACCTCTTTGACTATGGCGACACTGTAGGCAGCGGTGAGGAGACAAAGCTCCAGCATCCTCTTGAGATTCTTATGCTCGATGCCCTGCAAGGGTTGATTATCGTCGACAGCTACAATCATCGGCTTAAACTTTTTAGCCCCTCAACAGGGCAGATCGAGAATTTCGCCGGAACGGGAGTGCGCGGCAGTGAGGATGGTCCGCTTCTTGAAGCCTCCTTCTGGGAGCCAACGGGGGTCGCTTTTAACGAAAAAGATCAGATTCTCTATGTCTCAGACACAAATAATCATCTCATCCGTCAAATTGACATCAGAAAGGGTGAAGTTACAACGCTTTTGTAGCCGTTTTAGGAAGATTGCTGGTTTGAACAGTGTAGCCGGTCTTGAGCTCCTCTAGATAAAAGAAGAGCAGTCCCACAAAGACAATCGCCGTTGAAAGGATGAAGGGCAGATTAATTGTCTCATCGAGAAGAAGCCAGCCAAAGATGGCAGAGAAAATGGGAGTTGTAAAGCCAGCAAAAGAGATGAAGGTGGCGGTGAAGCGCTTGAGGAGGTAGCCGTAGAGGTTGTAGGCGAGAAGGTTAGAGAGCAGTAGCATCAGAAGGGCTGTCTCTAAGAAGGGGGCCATCTCGGTCACCGGCACAGGATTCCAATCATCAACCAACGCTGAGTGGCCTAAGGCAATCAATCCACCAATAAGCATACTGGCGCCGTTGGCCATCAATGAGGAGCAGCCTCCCTCGCGGACTAGCTGCCTTAAGAGAATCCAGCCCCAGCAACTCAAAATTGCAGCGCCTACGACAAAGAGCTCTGGCCAAGAGAAGATCCAGAGCTGTCCAACAGCATTTTCTATCTCAGTTGAGTGGGTAAGGATCGGAATAAATCCGAGGAAACCAATGGTCAGACCGATCCACTTTCCCTTTGTAAGTCTTTCACTAAAAATCAGATAGGAGAGAATCGCCGAGACAAAGGGAGAGAGGCTGTAGATAAAACAGGTTTTAAAGGAGGTGAGGTATTTTAATCCCCAAAACTCTAAAGCGTTAACAAGATAGATGTTAATTACTCCTAACAGACAGAGTCTCATCCAGTTAACGCCAGATAAAACGAGTTTCTCTCTTTTGAAGAGAAGAAGATAGGAGAGCATTAAGACCCCGGCAAAAGTCATCCTGGTGCCGACAATAAAGAGTGGTGTGGAAACCTCAAGTGCCTCTTTACCAACAGTAAAGACGCTAGCAAAGAGGGCGTATAGGAGGACGACTAAAATCATTTCTTAACTCGCTGATTCTTAGAAACCATTTTACATTATCATTTAAATAAATGGTATGTTAAATAAATCAATAGATAGGTGAATACATGGTTAAGACAAAAGTCGTACTCATTGAGGATGAAGAGGATATCGTCGATCTCATCACGCTACAAGGTGAGATTGAAGGGTATAAAGTTCTCAATGAAAAAGATGGGATTAATGGTCTTCGTCTCATTGAAAAAGAGAGGCCCGACCTTATCATCTTAGATCTCATGCTTCCCGGTATGAGCGGCATTGATGTCTGTCGCAAACTCAAAGAGAATCCCGATCTTAAAGATATTCCGGTGATAATGGTGACGGCCAAGAGCGAAGAGGTCGATGTAGTTGTCGGCCTCGAGCTTGGTGCGGATGACTATGTGACAAAGCCCTTTTCGCCAAAGATTCTCTTCTCACGTGTCAAAGCTGTGATGCGCAGAGGAAAAGAGGCGGAAAAGGGGGTTAAGCTGATCCGCTTTGGTGAGTTTACTCTCGAGTCGGATAAGTTTTTGGTAAAGAAGGGAGCTAAGGCTATTGCCTTAACTCTTTCGGAATTTGGAATCCTTCAGCGTCTAGTCACTAATCGCGGCAAGGTGCTTACTAGAAATCAGCTCCTCGACGAAATGCACTCCGATGATACTTTTGTGTTAGATCGAAACATCGATGTCCATGTCGCCTCCTTAAGAAAGAAGCTAGGCCCCGACTTTAACTCCATCCAGACAGTTCGCGGCCTCGGCTACCGCTTCGTCTCCGACGAAGAGGATTAAAGGAGTCTCTCCCAAGTAAACGCCTCGCCTTCCTGGCCAAAATGACCGCCATGAGCTGTTTCTAAAAACCTTGGTTTCTTCATCTCTAAATATGGAATCATCTCTTCCGTTGTTAAGGGAAAGCGGCTGTAAATCTCTTTGACAATCTCTTCGTTTGAGAGGGTAGCTGTTCCGTAAGTCTCCACCTCAATATTGAGAGGCTCCGGAATAGCAATGCCATATGAGAGGGAGAGGTGAAGTTTTCTTGCGAGCCCCTCATTAACCAGGTTTTTGGCAATATGGCGCGCCATGTAGGCGGCTGTGCGATCGAGCTTTGACCCATCTTTTCCTGAAAAGGCGCCTCCACCGATCGCAACTTGTGGTCCATAGGCGTCGCTGACGCTCTTTCGCCCGGTTAGACCGGTGTCGCAAAGGACGCCTCCCTTAATGAAGGGGCCTAATGGATTGATAATGAGACGAGTTGAGCTGTCAAGCCAGCGGGTTAAAAGCGGTGTCAGACTGTCACGTAGCTCATCAACCGAAGCAATTTTGGGGTGCTGAACGCTGATGAGAAGAGTATCAAGCCTAACTGGTTGTCCTCTTTCATATTCCACAATAGCCAGCACCTTGCCGTCGGGTCCAAGGTTCTCCTCTTCTAGCTTATGCATCACCTCTCTTGCCACCTGAATTGGCTTTGGCATCAACTCAGGCGTCTCTTGGCAGGCGTAGCCGATCGCGATCACCTGATCGTTGGCGCCACGCTTTAATGCCTCAGAGAGTTCGGGTGCTTGTGTGTGAAGCTTTACCACTAAGGGTAAACTGAGGTTGAGTTTTGAAATCTCTTCCTCAAAATTGGGTAAGAAGACACTTTTGACCTCTCCGAAAAGAAAAATCCCCTCCTTAGAAACCACAGTTTCGCAGGCCACTTTTGCCTCCGGATCACCTCTTAAATAGCTATCTAGAACCAGATCAGAGATCTGGTCCGCTAATTTGTCAGGATGGCCACGCAAATGGCTCTCAGCTGCAAAAAGTACGCGTGACAAAAGGGCTCCTCTTATGTGATACTTGCATGTAGGGAAGTCTAGCATGTAATATATTTTTTAGATCTTTTTGTTAAATGGAACTTCCATCTCTTTCGCTGCCTGCCTTTTTTTGGCATTTTGTGAAGCAGCAGCCCTATAAGTTTTTCTTTCTGATATTTGTTAGCGCTGTGATTGGCCTTGACCATGCGCTTTGGCCCTTTGTGACCAAAATCTTAGTGGAGGCTCTCTCTGTCGACCCGACTAAGGTCGACCTCTACTCCCATCTTTTCTACCCTCTTAGCTTCGGTTTGAGCTTATGGCTGACAGTTGAGATCTCCTTTAGAATTTGGGGGGTCATTTATGCCTATTTAGCGCCAAATCTCGAGGCGTCGATCCGCGTAGAGATGTTTAATTACATCCTAGGCCACTCACACCACTATTTTAGTGAGAAACTCTC
>JAJFMK010000237.1 GCA_021772215.1 Chlamydiota bacterium
ATACACTGAAAGAGACTCTACACGCTTCTGAAAAAGATCAGATTTCGATGAAGGCGCGCATCAATGAGCTCCAAGAGGTGGAAAATGTTAACTCTAAGATGGAGACTCTCATAGAAAGCCTACAGACTCTCTTAGTTCACAACAGGAAAGGGGAGAGTTGAAGCGTCGGATTATCCTTGGTGTCGACCCCGGCACCGCTATCACCGGATATGGGCTGATCGAAGAGGGAGCGGGGCGCTATGTTGCGATTGACTTTGGCGCTATCAGACCGCCGCGAGACCGCCTTCTCTCTGAGCGCTATCTTCTGATCTATGAGGCGATTTTGTCTATTATCGATCAGCATCAGCCGCAGGCGCTCAGCATCGAAACGCAATATGTGAGTAAAAATGTGATGAGCGCCATGAAGCTTGGAATGGCAAGATCTGTTGTGATGTTAGCCGCCAAGCAGCGCGGCATGCCGGTTTTTGCCTACACACCATCGAAAGCAAAGAAGGCGGTTGTCGGTATAGGCAGCGCCTCTAAAGAGCAGGTTCAGAAGATGGTGCAGTCACACCTTAGACTAAGTGAGCTACCAACGCCGGAAGATGCAGCCGACGCTTTAGCCCTGGCTATCTGCCACGCTCACAGCCCAGGATTGGGAGAGGAGATCTAATTATGTACGCCTTTTTACGTGGAAAACTAGTTAAGCAGACCCTAAGCGAAGCGATCATCGATGTGGGAGGGGTCGGCTATCAGCTGCAGGTCCCCTTAAGCGCCTCATCACATCTGCCCAAAATAGGTCAGGAGGTTCTGCTCCATACCTCATTTATTGTCCGCGAGCAGAGCCAGACGCTCTACGGCTTTTTAGAGGAGCAGGAAAAGGAGCTCTTTGAACTCTTTATCCAGATCAGCGGGATCGGTCCCAAAATTGCTCTCTCAATCATCGGCCATCTCACCCCTCAGCAACTCGAAGAGGCGGTCCTCCATCGCGAGATTCATCTCATCACAAAGGTGCCGGGTATCGGTAAAAAGAGCGCTGAAAGACTCTTAATGGAGCTTCAAGGGAAGATGTTTAAGCTCTCGAGAGGGGCAACGAAAGCAATCGACCCTTCGAAGGGCTCAATCTTTGAAGATGCTAAGTTGGCGCTGATCAACTTAGGTTACACAAGCCAAAAGGCGTCAGATGCGGTCGAAAGAGCCCTCAAGGCCCTTCCGAAAGAGAGTCCTATTTCAAGCGTGGTGACCCACGCCCTTACATTAGTCAAAAGCTAATCTATTCCATTTTGTCGAGGTTACCGGTAATCTCGATGTAGCTTGGGCCGATGTCAACGGGGACAGCCTTGTCGTAGTTGTAGCGCAGTTTGGACAGTTCGACTTTTCTCACTGTCTGGTTGTCGTAGCTTCTGACGTAAAGGGCTTTATTGGTGTGGTCACGAACGACGCTCCACTGTGTGTAGTCGCCCTCTTTGATCTCACCTCGTGGGATATCGACAGAAGAGAGCAGGTGCAGCGCTTGAGTGACGGCATCGGAGCGGTTTTTTGCTTCGGGAGAGAAGTGGCGCAAATAGGAGATTCTGACAAAGCGCGACGGTGGAGTCATATCGCCGGGAATGCCCATAAGGCCGCTGCCGTTGATGGTCTGTCCCGACATTTTCATCGGCGCATTCTCATTGCTAAGCGCAGTGTAGTTTGTCAGGTTTGTCAGCTGCCAAGGGAGGTTAGGCGCGTTGGTCAACACCTGATTGGGGTTGTCATACGTTTTCATCTCACCATCGATAAACTCAACAACAAGAGTCTCTCCCGTTTCGTCATGAAAGACGTAGTGGACAGTTGGAATCTGGCCCAGCTGCGGCAAAAATTCTCCGACCACCTGCACATCACGCAGAGCCTCTTTCACCTCATCAACGGAGCGGAAATTACCCATCGCCCAGCTTGGAATATCTAGGTGAGACAGAGCCGGCCTTTCATCCTTAGCATTGTATTCGGGATACTCACTAGTTGGCAGCCAGAGCATCGCAGCTGACAATCCCGCCTCATTAAGTCCATCAGGAAAGATCGGCTTCTTAAAGACGTTGAGCCCCACAAATCCGTAGCGGTTTTTCCAGCTTATGCCCTTCTCACCAGAATCCAAAGTGGTATTGATCTCTTTACCCTTCGGCACCTGCTGAATAAAAGAGTCAAAATAGGTGGCAAAGTCCATCGTTCTAGCCGTCACGGCTACCTCAGGCACACTCGGCACCCCAAAGTCGGTGCAGGCAAAAATGGAACTACTAACTGTTAATAGGACAAGCTGAATAAACTTTTGCATTGATTTTCCTCCAAAAAGCCCAGCTTGGCCCCTTTCTCAAAAAATGTAAAGAATTTCTATTCTCCTAAGTGACTTCCTTTTAAATCATCTTCTTGTAAGATGAATATCTGAGAAGAGACTGAATAACTCGTGTGGGCCGCTTTCTCGCACCTCAACTTAAAATATTTGGAGCAATACCACCAAGAAAGCGGCTGTACTCGAATTGTTCAGTGTATATTATAGCATGGGTTTAAACCTTTGTAAGTTTTGTTAAACTATTTTCCAATCATGGATCTGGGTTGAAAATTTAATAATTTTGATTAAAGAGATTCCTTATTTCATCTACGGTTTGCTCTCTGGAAGCTCGATTGCATTCAAGTATGCGAGCAGCAAAAATATCCAACAGGGTCAAACAGATTCTATTGCCTATCGGCAGGCTGAAAGGATCAGGACGCTTCTGCATTTTGGGAGCTATGTATATCACAGAGCCAATGAGCTTGAGTATACAAGTTCCCCATTAAGGGGGTGGAAGATGCGACTCCTATCCTATCCCATTCCTTTTGCTCTACAAATCTTAAACCATCGTATTGATGGAAGAACTTATCCAAATTTGAAAAAAGGAGTTCTCTTTGCAAGAAATCACATGGAACATGTCGCACTAGTTGTTGATATATTGCTCTCAGGATATTTTGCATTGTGTCTCTCAAAAGCTTACAGAATAGGTCTTCTGATCGGCTTGACAATAGAAATTTTAAAGGGTGGACAATTTTTTAACCCAAGGATCAAAGATCTTTGGGAAAGAGCTCGTCTTGCACTCTTATCTATTCATGCAATGAATGCTCCTTGGATGTTTGCTAGCTTTAGCTACTATAACATTTCTCATTCAGTTCTTGAATTTGCAATCTACTCTTGGGAACACTACATTGAAAAGCCTCTTGTAAGAGAGAGTAAGCCTCGTCAGATGACAATCGAAGAGGCAAAAGAGATCTTAGTAACACCAATTGAACAGTTTCAAGTAGACCCAGCCCATCTTCTCATCAATGCCAAGCAGAGTGGTGAAGAGGTAAAGGATGTCGATATCATTGGCACGATGGAAAAGTTAGTAGAGCAATTCGAATGGAAGGAAGAGGATTATAACACATTCAAAATTAAGATGTTAAATGATGTTTCTTTTCAGTCTTCTCATTTGAATATTTCTGCAATAGAAGAGATATCAAATGAGGAGGCAAAAATGGCCTTTGAAACAGGGGCTCGTCAGATCGCTTTTGAAATTGCAAATGAGTGTATTGAAAGCGGAGATTCTTATATTCGGTATGATCTACTCCAAAGTAATCTCAAAGCTGTTCTCAAAATGATTTCTACTTGTGAAGACGAGGAGATAAAAGATGACCTATTTAAGTTAGCTATCGAAGGTGGCGCCTACTGTGCATCTGGTAAAGTCAATATTATTCAAGAGGTTTTTGAAACTAGAGTTCAAAGAGATTCTACGGCCACAAAAAAATTTTTACTCTGGCTTCAAATGACTCGAGAAAATTGGTTTAAGGGAATATACGCAGATCTTTCAAAATATGCATTTCAATTGCCAAAAGGGATCATTGACCCGAGCGATCTTCACTTTTACCTTATGGCCCTATTCTATTTTGATAGGCCATTCAAACTACATGAGGAAGTAATTAAAAATGATATGTCTCTTCATGAAACAGGCATCTGTAGCTACACCTATAGAATGGCTCTATCCAAA
>JAJFMK010000238.1 GCA_021772215.1 Chlamydiota bacterium
GCTTAAGGTGAGAAAGAAGGTGGAGGTGAAGTAACCTAAATAGGTCGAGGTTCCTAAGCTTTTGGGAATCTTGCGCGATTTGCTAAAGAAAATTTGGATTCCTAAGGCAACAAGAAAGAGAGCTCCAGCCAGCTCGATCCAGAAGACACAGCAGAAGAGCAGATCAGAGACCATGGTGAGGCCGAAGGCGGCGATAATCCCAAAGAGTGCGTCGGCAGTGGCGGCACCAAGGCCTGATACGAGGCCGGCTAAACGTCCCTTCGTCAAGGAGCGCTTGAGGCAGAGAATGCCGATGGGGCCTACGGGCAGGGCGATAGCTAGGCCGATGACAAGGCCCTTAAAAAAGTAGATGAGATTTTCAGGCATCGAGACTCCTTAGCTGTTCAAAGGGGTAAATGCCTGACGAACAGCCCGAGCTGAAGCGAAATCTTAGGCCGTAGCGACCCACGCGCTGAACAGAGGAAACCTGGACGGCTGCGTCGACTTTTTTTTCTGAGGTTTGACAGGCGGCGCAAGGGCAGCTTCGTTGTAAAGAGGCAAAGGAGAGTTCTCTTTTTTGGAAATAGAATGCGTCCTCTTTAAGTTCTATATGAGGCTCCTCGTCCTTTTTTAAGTCTTGCAGATGGGCTAGGATAGGGGCAGCCAGCGAAAGCTGCGCCTCAGTAAATCCTAGGTCTGCTTGGCTTGAGATTTTGGGGTCTAGGGGCACTTTAGCGATTAGGGGGATGGCGAGCTCTTGGGCGAGCCTCTCTCCCCCGCCTGAGCCAAACGGGGTGATATGAGGCGCATCAATGAGATAGCTCATATTCTCTATGATCCCGAGAAGGGGGATGTTTAACTTTATAAAGAGGGAGGCGGCGCGGCGCACATCAAGGAGGGAGATCTCTTGAGGGGTTGTGATGAGAAGAGCGGCGTCGAGACGGCCCTTTTGGCAGAGGGTGAGCTGAATATCACCGGTACCTGGGGGAAAATCGACTAAAATTATGTCAACATCTCCAAAGTCAACCTGTGTCAAAAACTGCTCGATGAAACGGTTAGCTATAGGGGCGCGGATGGAGGCGGCGCTCGCCTCGTTGTTGAAGTGGGCCAAGGAGATTATTTTAATTCCTCTGCAGAGGGCAGGGAAAATCAAATTCCCCTGTTTTTTGGGCATCCGATCTTCGGGCAGCATCCTCTTTAGTGAGGGCCCATAGAGATCGGCGTCGATAACACCCACGCGGTGACCACTTTCTGTTAAATCAAGGGCTAACTGAGCGGTGAGGGTCGATTTACCGACCCCCCCTTTTCCAGCAGCGACGGCGACCATTAACGGTCTCTTGGAACTTAGCGAATTAGAATCAAAAAGCTGCAGAGGCATATGAGTAGCAGTATCCTACGTGTAGCAACTAAAATCAAGGGGGGATTCTCTCTGTCCGGAAAAAAAATACTAATTCTTGCTTGCGAAAAAAGATTATAAATCTATAATAACTGAACTATTGAGGTAACAAAACTTCTGTGAGGAGTAAACAGAATAAGGGTCTCAAAAAGAGACTCTTTCTCAGGATGTTTTATATCTTTTAAAAATTTTATTAACAATACAAGGTAGGTAGATCTATGGACAATCGTGGTGCAAAAAAAGGGGATCTAGAGGGGGCAATTTTAGAGGCCGTCAAGAAGGTCGGTGTGAAAAAAGAGAATGACCTTTGTCGCTTTTTGCCGGGACCTAGTGGAGGTTATATTCACCACTTTACATTGAGAAAGATGAAGACAGAGTCTCCAGCTGAACTCATGGAGATGATTAAAAAGAGTATTTTGAATGTTAACAAGCCTAAGAAGCTGCCTCACAAGCCAAGAGCGCCTAGAGGATCGAGGAAGCGTCTTGAGCTTCTAAACTTTAGCCGTACCGATATGGATCGCCTAATGCAGATGGTGCGCAAATCGGGTGATAAAGATATGATTCGCAAGCTGATGCCAAAAAGAGATCTTAAATCTGTCAAAAGAGAGCTGATCTCCTCCATTCGCCATGGTCGAATAGAGCCTGAGCTTTGGAACGCCTACGCTGAGCAGGTAACGAGTCAAAACGCCTATTCCGGACCTCATCCTGAGGGGGCAATTGATATGAGTGATATTCTCGCCGCCACAGCAGTAGCAGCAAAGTAAAAATTTCAATAGCCCCCTCTTTCGAGGGGGCTTCTTTCTAATTAATATTCTTGAAAAGATATGAGAAATGGCTTATAATTAAGCTCATTTTCAATGAATGACCTGTCTAAGATGATTTAGGCAAACTAACTTAAAAAGTGCGGATTTTCAAAAATTAAATGGGAATGATGCACTTCAACAACTGAGGTTATATAATTATGACAGAAACTACCAAACCGGAATTTGGTAAGATTAGGTCCTTTCTGTGGCCGGTGCATGGGTTTGAACTGAAAAAGGTTCTGCCGATGTACTTTCTTTTCTTCCTTATCTCTTTTAATTACACCATTTTGAGAGATACCAAGGATACGCTTGTTGTCACAGCTTCTGGCTCTGGCGCTGAGGCGATTCCTTTCTTGAAGGTGTGGGGCGTGGTGCCGATGGCAATTTTCTTTATGCTGCTCTACTCAAAGATGAGTAACATCATGAGCAAACCGAGACTTTTCTATTCAACACTGATACCCTTTCTCGTCTTCTTCGGGCTCTTTGCCGCTGTAATCTACCCTAACCACGAGTTTCTTCACCCTAATGAGTCAGCCGACTGGCTACAGTCTGTTTTACCACAGGGTTTAGGTGGTCTTGTGGCCTGCTATCGTAACTGGAGCTATTCGCTCTTTTACATCATGGCGGAGCTTTGGGGCTCTGTAGCTCTATCGCTGCTGTTCTGGGGTTTTGCTAACGACATTACTCGCGTCAAGGAAGCGAAGCGTTTCTACAGTCTCTTTGGAATCGCTGCTAACATTGCACTGTTGGTATCTGGTCCAACCATCGTTTACTTCTCCAACATTCGTGGTATGCTCCCCCCTGAGGTGGACGCCTGGGGTGTCAGTTTGAACTATCTGATGGGATTTGTGGTTCTCGCCGGAATCCTCGCCATTGGAACCTACTGGTGGATCAATCGCTATGTCTTAACGGATGCGCGCTTTTACGATACAAGTCTTCAGAAGAAGGCGAAGAAAGAGAAGCCGAAGATGTCCGTTGGAGAGAGTCTTCTCTTCTTGGCAAAATCGAAGTATATTCTTTGTATCGCCCTTTTGGTTATCGGCTACGGAATTGCTATTAACCTCGTTGAGGTGACCTGGAAGAGCCAGCTGAAGCTGCAGTATCCTAATCCAAATGACTATAGTGCCTTCATGGGGAACTTCTCATTCTACACCGGCTTTGTGACGATCATCATGATGTTCGTTGGAGGCTTTGTTATCCGTCGCTTCGGATGGGGCGTGGGAGCGTTGGTGACACCTGTTGTTCTCTTAGCTACAGGGGCTGCCTTCTTCTCCTTTATCCTCTTTAGGGAAAACCTCTCCGGATTTGTAGCAGCTATGGGAACCACACCACTATTTTTAGCGGTTCTCTTCGGAATGATGCAGAATATTATGAGTAAGTCGACCAAGTACTCACTCTTCGATCCAACGAAAGAGATGGCCTACATCCCTCTCGATCAGGAATCTAAGGTGAAGGGAAAGGCGGCGATTGACGTCGTCGGTGCCCGTCTTGGAAAGTCTGGTGGATCGTTGGTCCAGCAGGGTCTCTTGCTTGGATTCGGTAGCATTTCGGCAATCACTCTTCCCGTTGCTGCGATCCTCTTTGTGATCATTGGCG
>JAJFMK010000239.1 GCA_021772215.1 Chlamydiota bacterium
AGACGGAAGGGGCTTTTCATGAGAAGATGCGCGCATTTGTTAACCCATCGATCATCTTCTTTATCGTCACCTATGCCATCGTCACAATGGCCACCCTCATCTACTTTCCGCACATGGTGGAGAGCTTTCGCAATAATTCCCTCTTCTTTGTGATCGTCCTTATCAACATCTTAGCCATTGCGAATATTCCAAGAGAGATTAACCGTGGCAGTGATGGCCGCGCCTTTATCTCCTCTTGTATCAACATCATCTGCCTGATGGGACTCTATGGCATCGGCACCTACCCCGTTGTGATCCGCGATATCTCCGCAGGCGCCGAGAACTCACTGACCATCTACAACGCCTCCTCCTCAGAGATGACCCTGAAGATCCTCTTAACCATTGCCCTGATTGGTATTCCGCTCGTTATAGCCTACACAACCAGCATCTACTGGATCTTCCGCGGCAAAGTTAAACTGGACGAGACCAGTTATTGATTTTGAGAAGAGTAGTTATAAAGGTGCTCGACGGTGAGGCTGCTGGCTGCTAAAGCGGTCGCTGCTGCTCCGCTTCTTAACCCAAGCTTCGAAACCGTAAGAAGACCCAGCGCAAAGGAGGCTAAGCCAATTTTCAAGCAAGCAACAGCAGTAACAACTCCTGTGATCCTCGTCATCAATCGAAATTGATTCCAGGTGCCCATGGATTGCCAATTCAGATCATTGTTTTGCTCTGTGGTTATTACTCCAAAGATTTGTAAAAGATTCGTTTAGTTCGAAGGGGTCACAATCTTGGGGGATGCCCAACTCATTTCTAACCTCCTCCATGATGAAGAATGAACCGACGATGAGGAGGGCTGAGGAACAGTTCCCAATTGCAGCTTTGAGTGAATCTTGTAGGTTAATCTGATGAGGGGCTTTGCTTAAATAAGGAGTGATTTCTGAGAGGGGGCAGAGGCGGCTGTTTTTTCCGGAGACGGGATAGAGCTTGTCTGCCTCTTTTTTTAGGATTGATACCATATTTTTAAGGTCTTTGCCTTGGCTGATGCCAAAGAGGATATCAAACGTTTTCTCTTTTTGGCGTAAAGCTCTTACAGTTGCCTCTAGCCCAGAGGGGTTATGGGCGACATCGAGGTAGATGGGGACTCTGTGGCTATCGATGTGCTGTAGGCGGCAAGGTGGCTTAGCTAAGAGAGCCTCTGAATTTGTGATGCCAAGACACTGTAGTGCCTCTTTAGCTATGGCCTGGTTCTCTTCATCGTAGGTTGAAAAGTGGCCATCGACAACGATCAGCTGTTTACTAGTCTCCTCGATGATATTTTTGGGGACTGTAGGGCCTATAATGACAGGGGTGTTATCTTTAACAATTCCGGCTTTTTCTTTGGTGATCTCTTCGATAGTGTTTCCTAAATATTCGCAGTGATCGTAATCGATAGAGGTGATGACAGAGAGTTCTGGATTAATGATGTTTGTCGAATCGAGTCGGCCACCGAGACCTGTCTCAATAACGGCGTAATCGACCCTTTCGTTAGCAAAGTAGAGAAAGCCGAGCGCTGTGACATGGTCGAAGAAGGTAGCCCCTTCAATGCTTAATGAAAAGAGCTGATCAAGTAAAGTCGCGCATGACTCTTTATCGATCAGCTTGTCATTGATAGAGATGCGCTCTCTAAACGTTGAGATGTGCGGAGAGCTGTAGAGACCGACGCGGTAGCCTTCAAGTTCTAAACCTTTGGCGATTTTTTTGCAGACGGATCCTTTCCCGTTGGTTCCAGCCACATGCACCGTTTTGAACTGATTTTGGGGGTTTTGAAGCGCAGAGGTTAACGCTTGAATTCCTTCAAGTGTTGGTTTTTTCTTATTGATTAAAGAGAACTGGTAGAGTTTTTTGAGCTGGGTTAAGTAGTCTGCCATTGAGGATTATTCTCAGTAAAGCGCTGGTAGAGCTTTTTGAAGGTTTCCTCATCGGTCCAGGAGTCTCCAAGAGCGACAGGGTAGGCGCGCTCGCCATGAAAGTCGGAGCCGCCGCAGATCATCCAGCGCCGCTCTTTAGCGATCTGGATGTAGCCTTTGTTGCGGCTAGGCGGCATCTTGGCATATCGCCCTTCGATGCCGTCAAAGGGGAGTTTGAGAAGGCCATTGAGAGTGCGTCTCTTTTTAATAAGGTGAGGATGAGCAATGAAAATAAAGCCGTTTGCCTCGTGTATTTTAGAGACAACCTCTTCGGCTGTAGGAGCCGAGCTTAGGACGTAACAGCTCTTGTTATCTCCGAGATATTTATCAAACGCTTCGCGGACATTTTTCACATAGCCACGACGAATCATCGCCGCAGCAATGTGAGGACGTCCTAAAACTCCTTTATCTTTTGAAGGTATTAACTCTTCATAGTCTAGGTGAAAACCCCTCTCTTCTAGCTGCTTTAGCACAGCCCTGTTTCTCTCTTCGCGGCGCAATTTTTGTCTTTCGACCAGATTGATAATGTTGGGGTGGTCCATCTGAAAGGCGTAAGCGAGAAGGTGAATTGACTGGTCGTCAAAAAGAGAGGTGAACTCGGCGCCGAGAAGGAGAGGGAAGCTCTGCTCTTTAGCGAAAGGTAGAGCCTCATGATAGGCGTTCACAGTGTCATGATCTGTGATGCTCAAGCCGCTTAAGTGCAAACTTATACCTCTTTTGACAAGATCAATGGGCGAGAGTGTACCGTCGGAGGCAGTCGAATGGCAGTGAAGATCGGCGATGAATGGGATATTATCAGTCATAGGGGATGTTCCTCACTTCGCTTTTTAACTCATACCCAAACTGCTGCTTGACCCGTGTTTGAATTTCATCAATAAGCTCTAAGACATCCGCAGATGTTGCTTGCGCTTGATTGATGATAAAGTTGGCGTGCTGCTTTGAAACTGCGGCGCCGCCGATTGAGACCCCTTTTAGGTTGGCCGCTTCGATCAACTGTCCCGCAAAGGCCTCTGGAGGATTTTGGAAGATACAGCCGCACGATTTATCCCCATAGGGCTGCGTTTTAAGGCGATAATCTAATATGGCGCTCTGCTTTGCCGACGCCTCGCTACATGGCTCAAGTTTGAATGTGGCCCCTGCAATCGCAAGCTTTTGGTTTTGAAATGAGGAGAAACGGTAGGCAAACTGCAGCTCATTTTTTGGTTTTGTCGAAATTTGCCCCTTTTCGTCAACGAGCTCAACTTCCACGAGGCAATCCTTAGTCTCCTGGCCATTGGCACCGGCGTTCATATAGATTGCACCGCCTACGGTTGCGGGGATGCCGGAGGCAAATTCAAGGCCGCTGTAATTGGCCTTGGCGCTTCTAACGCCCAAAAGGGCAAAGCTAAAGCCGCTGCCAACATGAAAGAGGGCTTCATCTTGTTTGTAGTGGATGATTCGGTTGTAGATGACAACGCCGCGAAAACCTCTGTCGTCGAAGAGGCTGTTTGAGCCTTTACCAAGGAGATGGTAGGGGAGACTTTTTTGGCTAGCAAAAGAAATTGCCTCGGAAAGCTCCTCTTTAGTTGTGGCGGTGATAAAGTAGCGGGCAGGGCCACCAATACCAAAGGTGGAGTAGCGGTTTAAGAGTACGTTCTCCTCAACCTTCACGGGAGGATTCCTCACTCTCTAAAACTTGACTACTTAGAGTGATCTCTTCACTGTCGATAGGCTGTCCGATACTCTCTTTATAAATGTTATCTAAGATCGCATTGACAAACTGACTCGAGGCGCTCGTTCCAAACTTTTTTGCTAATCGAATCGCTTCAGTAATGGCCACTTTAGGGGGGATATCAGCGTCGAAAAGGATCTCATAAACGCCAAGTCGGATCAAATTTTTCTCAACAGTTTGGATTCGATCAAAGGGGTAGGCCGTTGAGATACGCTCGATATTGACATCGATTGAGGGTAAGTTCTCCTCAATTTTTATTGCGCGATCGAAAGCGTCTAAATACTGTTTTTTTGAAATCTTGAGCTCGGCACGTAGAAGTTTTTCAAGCTCCATGAGACCCTCTCGGTGAAGATCTAACGTATAGAGAATGAGATAGACAATCTCGCGCGCTTTTTTTAAAGGCAGTGACATAGGGGTAAAACTATACCTGAAATAATGCTTTTTCGCTAGAAATTCACTTATTGAGTAGCTCAAAAGCTCTCTTACTTGTAAAATAGAGATATGGAAAACGAATCTAAGCACGATCCTAACCAACTGGGTGGACTATTAAAAGCTCGAAGAGAGGGTTTAAATATCTCTTTAAAAGAGGCCGAGAATGCCACATCCATTCGCATGAGCTACCTGCTCTCAATTGAAGAGGGGCGGCCAGAGAAATTAATTTCTCCCGTTTACGCTGAAGGGTTTATCAAGCAGTACGCCATATTCTTAGGGCTCGACGGCGAGAAGCTGGTCAAGGAAAATCCCGGCCTCTTTGTCAAACGGGCTGAGACGCAGTTTGACTACGGAATCGGCACACTTGAGATGCGTGGAAACCCCGGCTCTTCTGTCAAATGGGTGCCTAATAAGTGGGTTCTTCTTTCAGCCGGAGTCATCCTAGGGGGCTGGTACATTAGCTATCTCTTAGGTCTCATCTAATGTTTCCAATCTTTGCAGGCTTTTTCATGGGGATTGCCGATCTGATTCCCGGTGTCTCCGGAGGAACAATCGCCTTTATCTTAGGGATCTATGAGCCTTTTATCGAGGGTCTTGGCGCCATTTCTTTAAGTCATATCAAGGATATCTTCTGCGGACGGCTTGCCAAAGTCTACCGTGAGGTCAATGGCTCTTTACTTTTGAAGGTTTTTTTTGGCATTGCGCTGGCGATGAGCTCATTAGCTGGGCTATTCCATCTATGGCTCAACGATCCGGTGGCTAAGAGCTATCTTTTCAGCGCCTTTTTTGGTTTTATCTTAGGATCTGTTGCTATTGTCAATCGCCGCATCAGAAGGTTTAACCTCGCAACGGCTATAGCACTCTTTGTCGGAGCCCTTTTTGCGGCCGCCTTGGTGCTTTTGCCAAAAGGGGGAGCGCTCTATCTTCCATCTTCTGGCTTTGACCCTATGCTCATTGTCTTTGGGGCTTTAGCCTCTTCTGCAATGCTCCTGCCTGGCATCTCGGGGAGCTATCTCCTGACAATTGTGGGAATCTACCCCGTTGCGGTGATGGCTTTGGCGTCAGCGCTTCAAGCCGCCTCCCTAGGAGAGCTTGCCTCTGCAGAGCTGGTCATCCTATTTCAACTTCTGATTGGAATTATCCTTGGCGCCACTCTCTTTTCTCGAGTCATCAAGCTCCTTTTAACCAAGGCCCACGATCTGACTCTCTCTTTGCTCATCGGCTTTATGGTAGGAGCGCTGCCGGCAGTTTGGCCCTTTTTTGACTCCGAGGTCTCAATTTTTGGTGAAGAGAGGCTCTTAAGCACAGTAAAACTTCTTCTACCCGACCCATTTCACACAACCTGTTGGATTTCAGCAGGGGTGGTCATCTTTTCCTATGGTCTTGTCACGCTCTTTGATAAAATTTCCCTTTACAGAGCTAAAAGCAGCTCTATATAGGTAATGAATATATGAAAAAGAGTACTATCCTTCTCATCTCAGTAGCTGTGCTTTTGATTATCTATCTGCTCTTTAGAGCTTGGACTGGTGGTGCCACACCGACGCCGGCAGAGCAGCAGACTAAGGTGATGGGCCCCTATGGCAGCTGGATGACCTATGAGGCGCCCAGTAAATTATTCTCAGCCTCATTTCCTGCCAAGCCGGAGTATGGAACCAATCTAACGCGCGATGATCTAGGGATCACAACGCGGACTAATGAGATGTATGGCGCCGAAGATAAGGACTCTTCAGTCTATTTGGTCAGCGTGGTTCGTTACTTCACACATGGCGATAGTCTCCCTCTTGCGGATGAGCAGATGATGAGCAATGTGATGTATGATACGCTAGATTCTGAAAAGGGAAATCAGCTCGTTGGGTTCAGAAAAGAGCAGCTCGCCGGAAGGCCAGCGCTTGCCTTTACGATTCAAAACGGCAGTGTGACAATGGAAGTTATAACCTTAACGAACAAGAACGATCTGATCATCCTAACATATGTTAGTGATGCAGCGAACTATAAGTTTGATAATTTCCAACACTTTATTAACTCTTTTAAATTAGGAGATGTCAATTAATTTGAGTTCAACTGATTTTGTTCCAAGTTTTTGGATTTTACAAATTTGCATACTGTTGACAGCAGGAGACTTGTAAAATCCAAAAAAATGGAGTGAAAGGGCAAAAAAAATAGCCCACACGAGTTGTTTAGTGTCTCCATTTAAGTAAGTTCTCATTCGGGGTGGGTAATGCGTTCAAGGTGGTCTCTCTATCTATTCTTAGTTCTTCTTCTCATCTGCTGCACGGATAAGGTTGAGAAGGATCCTTCTACTTCTCGGTCGATTGATACAACACAAAAAGAGGTTGAGACGCTCTTTAATCAGGGAATGCTCTACTACTGGGGCAAAGAGTATGCCAGAAGCGTTCGAGCCTTTGACCGCTCAATTGAGATCGACCCCTCCTGCGCGATCTGCTATGCAGCTAGGGCATTGGCTCTCTCAAGAAACTTTGAGAGGGGAAATGATATCTTAACGATTCCACTTCCAGACGACGATAGAGAGAGGGCCTTTGTCTTTGCTGTTGCTGCCAGACTGGACCGGCGCGGCATTCAGTTAGATACACTTCGTGAAATTAGAAGCGACTATCCTGACGATCCCGACCTGGCGTCACTCTTCGCCGAAGCGCTGATGGATAGGGAGGGAAAGCCCTATTGGCAAAGGGGGGGCGAGCCTAGAGAACATACCGAAGAGGCTCTTAGTATCTTGCAAACTACGCTGAGTGCTTACCCTAATCATACCGGCGCCAACCGCCTCTATATTGAGCTGATGACAGTCTCAGAAAACCCCGCACTCGCCCTCGCACCTGCCGAGAGGCTCGTCGCATCTCTTTCAGGAGAGGTAGCCTACCTTCAGACGCTGCCCGCTACGACTTTTATCCGCTTAGGGCGCTATCAAGATGCTGTCAACTTAAGTAGCAAAACAAATGGTCTGTTTGAGGATCATGACACAAATGAGGAGTCAACGAGGCAACAGGTCGCTTGGTATGCCCTGGCGATGCAGGGGAAGAAAAAGGACGCCAAAAGAGCGGCTCAGCGTAGTGTTAGTCAAGTTCCATATGAGCGGATCGATTCCGATGTAACCCTCGAAAGAAATGTACCGACCTACCTTTTCTACCTTGTCCAGTTTCAAGATTGGGAGGAGGTTTTAAGACAGCCCACGCCGCCAAGAAACCTTATCTACACAAACGCCATGCACCATTTTTCTAGAGGGATAGCACTATTGAAAAAGGGAGATGTCGCCGGAGCTAGGCAAGAGCAAAAACAGCTTCAGGCCCTTTTGAAAGAGCCTCTGCTAAAAAATATCCCGAGCCGAGATTGGTATCCTCACGATGTCGCTCAAGTGGCTAATCTCTATCTCCAAGGGGAGATCGCCGCCTCTTTGGATGATGCAAAGATGATGCAGGAGAAGTTTCAAAAAGCTATTAATTTAGAAGATAAACTTCCCTTAAGAGAGCCACCACACTGGTTCAGTTCTGTACGCCTAGCCTACGCCAAGCATCTCAACTGCCTTGGCGAGTCCGAGAAGGCAGAGGAGCTACTTTTAGAGGATCTTAAAAGACACCCGATGAATGGCCCAGCACTCTACAATTTAATGGAGAGTCTGATGATGCAGGGGAATGTCTTCTCTGCTCAGGAGGTCGAGCGCCACTATAAGAAGGCTTGGAGTGAGGCGGAAATTTCACTTGAAGAGGGTTGCCCAGAGATTTTAACCGAAGAGGAGGAAAAATGAGTCAGGGATCAAGCTGGATTATTGAACCCTCAACTTTAGAGGGCAATCTCCGAGCAAAAAAGGAGCTTATTGCACCTCTGTTGGTGGCTGCCGTGTTGACCAGATCTGCCGTAACGCTAAAAGGGATAGACCCCAAGCAGTGGGAACTGGCCGCTAAAGAGCTCCATCTTCTTGAGCAGATGGGCGGGCGATTTGATCTCAACAGCCGTCGCGGTGAGGTGGTCACAGCCATGAGCCCTCAACTCTCTATAGATATGGAAATTGGGGTTAGCGTCAAAACACTACCCCTTTTAATTCTCTTAGCCACACTTAGAACGATGTCTACCGAACTCTACCCTATAGACCAGCCAACCGCGGAAGAGAGCCAAACCCTTCGTATCGTCTGTACGGAGCTGCAGAAGATGGGAGTAAAACTCGAAAGAGGACGAATTGGGGTAAAGGTGACGCCAACTAGACTCATTGGGGCGACAGTGTCGACCCATGACGACCCCAAAGCGGGCACTGTCCTGGCGCTAGCTGGCCTTGTAGCCCGTGGTCAGACTCGAATCACCGAGGCAGAATGTATCAGCAGCCTCTATCCTACCCTTGTGCATGACCTTTTGGCCCTTGGGGCTCAGATACGAAAAGTGAGGAAGACCTCCTCAAATAGCAGCCGATGTGTTACAATTTCGCCCTAATTTAAGTTGTAAGAGAAGATGAGATGACACAACTGATTTTAATTGGAATGCCCCGAAGTGGTAAAAGCACAATTGGAGAGCAGGTTGCCACTAAACTTAAAATTCCCTTTTATGACATCGATAAAAAGGCTTTAGAGAGAGCCGGCCTCTCATCTATCCAAGAGAGTGACCTAGAGCGCTTTCGAAAGCATGAAAGAGATGTTTTTGAGGAGTTGGTAACAGAGAAAAGTGGAATCATCGCCACTGGAGGAAACACCCCTTTGATCGTCCCCAACTTCCAGGAGCTGACAGATGACTCGTCAGTTGTTTTTCTCTATAGTCAGTGGGAGCAGATCTGGAAAAGAATTGACAAAGAGGGGTCAACGCCCCTCTTTTTAGATCCCAACAACCCCGAAGACTCCTTCAAAGAGCTATATAAGAGCCGCCTCGTTCACTACCTACACTTTGCCCACTACCGCATTGATACGACAAAGCTTCGCCAAGATGAGGTGGTTGAAAGACTTGTCCGTCTAGTAACCGTGGGAAGTGCCGCAGCCGCAGGATGATTTGGCGTTGGGGTTGGAGATCTTAAAGCCGGCGCCCTGAAGACCATCAACATAGTCAATCACTGAGCCAACAAGACGTCCCACAGAAGCTTTGTCAACATGGATCTCGATGCCGTTCGAGCTAAAGACCATATCTTCATCGCTAGCTTTGTTAGAAAAGTCTAGGATATATTCAAAGCCGCTGCAGCCGGCGAGGCGGTCGCCAAAGCGAAGAGCATGGCCCTCTTTGCCATCCTCTTTTAACACCTGTTTGAATTTCTCAGCGGCGCGCTTCGTAACGGTGATGGTCTCCGGATCATATTCGGCCTCTTGCTCTTTGAGAAGGTCGTTGAGGCGACCAACAAGATAGTCGATCTCTCCCTCTTCCTTGCCGTGACCCATCATCCCTGCTTCTAGGGTTTCCCATGTCGCTGCCGAGCAGCCGACACAGTGCAGGCCGGCGTTAGTGATCTCCTGAGAGAGCTTCTGCGCCTTCATCGGAAAAGAGGAGAGAATATCCTCTATTGTCATACCTTTATGGATAGTCTTAGTCATGCTCTCCCCCTAGAAAGTAATGCGTACAGTGCCGCTTTTTATTTTACATTGACATGCGAGACGCTCATCTTCAGTGTCTTCGCCTAAGAAGTCCTCCTCCTCTTGTGTAGGAGGGGTGAGGTTCTCTTTGCCATCTTTAACCTCAATCACACAGGTTCCGCAGACGCCCTCTGTGCACGCAAAGGGCACACCCGCATCTTCACATGACTCAGCAATTGCTGCCCCATCGGGAAGCTCCAGCTCATCATTATCGTGATCTATGATTAATTTAGCCATTCTCTACCTCTGAATTAAACACTAAATATACCCCAAAAACCTCAAAAAAGCAACTACGGAACCTTCTGACAGGAAACAGAAGGCTTTCTTAGGAGAAGGTAGAGACCGGCTGAGATAAAGGGAATGCTGAGCAGCTGTCCTGTTTGAAGGATCCAGTCGTCAAAGAGGCCCATCTGGGAGCTTTTCCAAAATTCGATGATAAAGCGGCTGCCGAAGATGAGAATGAAAAAGAGACCTACAATAGAGCCCGGTTTGTGGGGTCGATTAATCAGTTTATAAAGGAGAAAAAAGCTAAAGAGGTAGCAGGCCGCCTCGTAGAGAGGAATGGGATGTCTTGGAAAAGGGGGGAGGCCATCCATCGCATGGGGGAAGATGACGCCCCAAGGCATTGTTGTATAGGTTCCTAAGATCTCTTGGTTAAAGAAGTTCCCCAGGCGAATGAAGACGGCCCCTAACGCGACGGGAACCACATATATATCAAACCAGCTCAAAAAGGGGATTTCATGTAGATCTTTTTTTGAACGCAGCCAGAAGATGGCAATCATAATAAGAAGACCGACAGCGCCGCCATGGCTCGCTAAGCCTCCCTCCCAGGTTGAGAGAAGACTCATCGGGTGGGTAATAATACGGTCAAAATCATAGAAGAGGACATGGCCAAGCCTCGCTCCCACAACGGCTCCTAAGACAGACATCCAGGTGATGCGGTCGGCTAATGTGCGGCTCTTCTCTTTTGCCCTACTCTCCTCCTCTCCTTTTGAAAGAAGATAATTCAAAACCAGCTTTTTGAAGACTAGATAACCGAGGAAAAATCCTAAGGCAAAGAGAAAACCATAAATTTTAACGGGATGGTCGACGTATGGTATCGTAAAAAGATCTGTTGGGGGGTCCCAAACTAGGTTGGCAATCTGCATAGGCAAAAAAAAATCGGAGTAGAGGGATTCGAACCCCCGACCTACTGCTCCCAAAGCAGCCGCGCTAGCCAAGCTGCGCTATACTCCGATAAAAGGTAAGACTACCAGATCTGTCGATTAATTTGAAGGCGCTTTTTCCTCTGTTTGCCGTTGAGAGGCAATGATTTCGTTGATCATCTCTAAGACCAAAAGGGAAACAAGGCAGACTTTTGCCCCTAGCTCAAGCTGGTCCAGCGTTATTCCTTTAGGAAGCTCGCCGGCAAGAGCGATTAGCTCCTGAGGAGATTTTTGCAAAAGCTTGATCCTGTCAGAAAGAGGTAGCTTTTCGTCGCACTCCAGCAGAGCGCAGGCGATGACAATTGGCCCCTTAGCCAATGCTGAGAAGGGGAGCTTTTTTACCTCTTCAATAGATAGCCCCCATCTTCCTGTTAAATAACAGGCCGCTCCGCCACAAACTAATCCAGTAAACATAAAAAAACTCCAAATAAGAGCGAAATATTAACAAAAATGGCATATTCAGGTCTATGAGTTACCATACTGAAAGAGATATTGAGTCTATCATTCAATTTTTAAAAAAGCATGAAGATCAAAGCTTATTTCTTCTGGGAAATTTAGAATCCTACGGCCCAACAGTTTCTGAAAAACCCTATTCGGGTAACTATCAAGCAATCTGCCAAGGTGATGAGCTTATCGCTGTCTTCTGCTTAACCCGCGTCGGTAATCTCCTTATCACTTCAACAGTAGTTGAGCCTATCTTTGAAACTCTCCTCGACGCCTGCTTAAAGGAGAAACTACCCATCCGCGGACTTCTAGGAGAGTGGGACTTTTGCCATAAGTTTTGGCCCTATCTCAAAAATCAAGGGATCATAAATGAAGAGGAGTACTCCTCAAAAGAGCCGCTATATCGACTTCTTCTTCAACCAGATCAAAAGGTGAGTTTTCCTAACACTAGCAGGTTAACCGAGGAACATTTTAATGGGTGGAGAAGGCTCAACCGTGACTACTTAAAGGAGGCAGGTCTTCCACAAGGCTTAACTGACGAAGAGGTCTATGAGCTCTATCTTCAAGAGGTGGCAAACGGGGAGATTTGGGGGCATTTTGTCGATAATCAACTCGTCTCGATTGCTGATCTCAACGCTAAAGCGTTCGATCTGGCACAGCTTGGCGGCGTCTACACAGATCCCAATCATCGACGAAAGGGCTACTCTAAACGTGTGATCCAAAAACTAATCCAAGATATTGCCATTGAGGGCGCATCCAAATTGGTTATCTTCACTGAAGAGGACAATATCGGCGCTCAAAAGCTATATGAATCGCTGGGCGCTGAGCAGGTGGGATACTACTCTCTTAACTTCGGGCGCCCGTTTCAGAATTCATCGATAGGATAGAAAGCGCCCTTTTTGGTGGTATTGATACTTTTTCTCCTAACGAGCAATTATGAAATAGTCTCCTAGAGCTTCTTAGAGAGGCTGTGGAGGGAGGAGATGACGTTGGAGTTTTGAGCGTCGACCTGTTTTTGGACCTGCTTAATGGCGCTCATAACGGTGGAGTGGTCGCGGCTGAAGGTTTCACCGATGTGAGTGTAGGGGAGCTTTAAGATCTGGCGGCAGAGATACATGGCGAGCTGGCGAGGGAAGACGCAGTCGCGGCTCTGCGCCTTGCTGAGGATGTCTTCGACACGGATGCCGAACTGATCGGCCACAGTATGGATCACTTTGGCTGGAGTGATAGAGCTTTTGTCCTCTTTTTCTATGAGGTCATTTAGGATTTTGCGAAGAGAGGTGGTTGAGAAGCTGCTTAAGGTTTGGCTTAAGTTCTTCTTGTCGATGTGAAGCCTGAGCATGAGCGCTGAGAGCGCTTCGATAAGGTTTTTGGGAGAACTTTGAAAGGTCTCCAGAAGGAACGAGGCCACCTTTGGGGGTAGGGGAAAGTTGAGTGCCTCCTCCTTTTTTCTTAAGAGGGCGGGTATCTCAGAAGAGGTGGGCTGCTTTAGAGGAGCGACGAGGCCCCACTCAAAGCGGCTGACAAGTCTTGGCTCAACAGCTTTTAACTCCTGGGGAGAGACAGCGGAGGTTAAGATAATCTGTTTGCCGGGGAGGTGAAGGGAGTTGAAGGTGTGAAAAAACTCCTCTTGGGTGGCTCCTTTCTTTGAGATGATGTCGATATTGTCCATTAAAAGCACATCACAACTTCGCCACATCTGTCGGAATTGACTCATCTCACCGGAGCGAATGGCGCTAACGAGATGTTCTGTGAAGGTCTCGGCACGGCTGTAGAGTGCCTTGATGCCCGCTTTTTGATAAATATGGGCCGCAGCCATTAGAAGATGTGTCTTGCCGGAGCCTGGAGGACCATAGAGATAGATCGGATTGAACTCGAGGGGCTGACTTAAGGTGGGAGAAAAAGTGAGGGTTTCAGGATCATATTTTAAGATCTGTCTAAAGAGCTTTGTCGCCAAGAGGTTGCCCTCATGGATATGAAGGGAGGAGAAGTTACAGGTGGGGTCGAGGGGATCAAAGTTATAGTTATGTGTAGGGCTAACCGCTTTTTTAGGTTGGCGCGTGGCTCGTCTCTTTTGGTGAGTTAAGTTTGGCGCCGAGCCAACCTGCAGATGGATCTTGATCGGCTTTTGGCTGTTTGTTAGGAGCAGCTTTCTAGCTTTTTGGCGCACATGCTCCTCAAACCAAAGAACCTGAAAGGTATCTTTAGCTTCGAGGTAGAGGTTCTGTGCATCGAAGCGGTGAACACGCAAAGAGCGCAGCCAGGTTTTGGAGGTCTCCTTACCGACTTCTTGCTCAATGCGGTTAACGAACTCTTCCCAAGCTTGCATTACTTAGCTTTTTTCATCTTTATTTTCATACGCCACTGCTGAAGCATGCCAAGGAGTGTTGAAGAGATCCAATATATGTTTAACCCTGAAGGGAATCGGTAGAAGATGACGGTCATAAAGGCAGGCATGATGGTGGTCATCGCTTTTTGCTGCCTCTGTTTGTCGCTCATCTTCGTGACATCTTTAGGAGCTGTAGAGCTCATCCTGGCCTGAACAAACATCAAAACACCCAAAATTATTGGCAGTAGGTGGAAATCGGATCCGATGAAGGGGATATGAAAGTCCCAGCTGAAGAGCACATCGGGTGAGGCGAGATCATCGATCCAGCCGG
Organism: Chlamydiota bacterium; assembly: GCA_021772215.1. Taxonomy (GTDB): domain Bacteria; phylum Chlamydiota; class Chlamydiia; order Chlamydiales; family JAJFMK01; genus JAJFMK01. The sequence continues at coordinate 13,930 of JAJFMK010000239.1, forward strand.
GAATAAAGGAGGCGCCACGCAGCTCAAAAGAGGATTTAAGCAGGTCAAACATTCCGATAAGGAAAGGCATCTGAATCAATAGAGGAAGACAGCCGCCAAGTGGATTGACCTTCTCCTTGCGATAGAGATCCATAATTTCCATCTGTGCTTTTTGCTTATTGTTCTTATACTTCTCTTGGATCTTTTCTACCTTTGGGGCTACCTCTTGCATCTTGAGCATTGATCGTGTCGACCAGGCGTTTAACGGATAGAGGAGAATACGCAAGACAATCGTGACGATTATGATCGAAAGCGCCCAGGAGTTGGTGAAGCGGTGAGCAAAGTCCATGATCCACCAGAGAATCTTCGCAAAGGGCCTCGAGATAAAGGTGAAGAAGCCGTGGTACGTCTGGCAGGAGATGTAGTCGGGGTTTTCTCCGGTAGTCGGGTCGGTAAAGATGGCATCGACTTTATTGAGTGTGTGTGTGGCGAAGGGGCCGGCGTAGACACGAAAAGAGCTCTTAGCTTCGTTGACAGGCATCATCATCATATAACCTGGAAGATCCTGGACGTTCCATTGCGGATACTCCTCCTCTAAAGCGATGAGACGTGAGGCTGCCGTGCCTCCAGGAACGCGCATAGCGCGATAGCCGCCGGAGCCGCCCTTAAGGGGATCCATAATGACGCCGAAGAAGCCGTTGGAGTTGCAGATCCAGTCGGGGTTGACGGAGCCATTGGTAACCGAGTCAGGCGGCAGATCGACAGCATCGACGCTGCTCTTTTGGCCTCGAGTG
>JAJFMK010000240.1 GCA_021772215.1 Chlamydiota bacterium
TGGCCATCGTGGCGCAATATTAACGACTACCTTTTCTCCTGGTGGAAAGTTGGCACTCTCTGGAGGTTTGGATAAAACAGTACGCCTCTGGGATTGCCAAACAGGGAAAGAGCTCGCCTGTTTCATGGGTCATAAGGAACAAATAAAGCATGTATCGTTTTCTCTCGATAGCGAATGGGCGCGTTCAGTAAGCTCAGATGGGGCGAGTAAGGTTTGGGATCTAAAGAGTGCATCTGTTTGTAAGCGAAGCATCATAAGTAAGCTAGACCTTTGTAATGCAATTTCTGCTGATGGAAAGTGGATCTGCTCCGGTGGTGACAGCGGGATAGTCCAAATATGGGATAGAGAGACTGGCCAAGAGCATGCTCTAGGTGAAGGGCATAAAAGATTTGTGACCACTGTTTCTGTCTCAGCTACTGCTGATTGGGTTGTTTCAGGTAGTAAGGATGGCGCCGTTATCCTCTGGGATTGTAGAGCAAAAAGGAAGCGATTCAACTTTGAAGGTCATACCGAACCTGTTCGACACGTCAGCCTATCGCCAGATGGCAAATGGGCTCTTTCAGGGGGTGATGATTCGACTGTTCGTCTTTGGAGTTGCGAAACTGGAAAAGAGAAATTTTGTTTTAATCATTCAGACTCCGTTGAATGTGTGGCAATTTCACCAGACTGTAAAAGCGCCATTTCAGGAGATGGCAAGGGTGCCGTTCACCTCTGGGATTGCAAAACTGGAAAAATGAGATTCCGTTTTAATCATTCAGGGACTGTTAAATGTGTGGCTCTCTCCCCAAATAACAAATGGGCACTTTCTGGGAGTGCGAATGGTGAGATCTGTCTTTGGGATTGTGAAACTGGAGAGCAAAAATTTAGCGACCAAAATCAAAATGCACCTGTGGCTAGCGTCGCCTTTTCTGACGATGGAAAAAGAGCTCTTTTTGGAAATAGTGCCGGTGTGGTTACCCTTTTGAGCTGTGAGGGGTCTGAGAAAGGCATTGATCTTGTTAATGGATATCCTGTTGAGCAAGTTCAATTTTTATCAACGGGTGAAATCTTCGTTTATACTAGTCAACCAGCTGCTCAAATTTGGACACAGAAAGACTTAACTACCTTCCTAAAATGGAGTTCCGGTGAAACATATTTTTCTGCAGAGAATTTGTCATTAGCGAATGCCGAAGATCTCACAGAAGCAAATCGACACTTGCTACTCCAGAATGGTGCATGTATTATCCCCCGATCACAATCCTCTAATCTTATCCAACCTGGGCGATCTATTATTCATAGATCGCAATTATTAGGCTCTACAGCAGTCAATAAAGCTTCCTCCTCTGATTCCTCAAGTTGCCCTCTTCAATGATTCTATTTTTTAAAATCTTTTTGTTGACTTATAACGTTTGTCCACAATAATCTCTGCTTTATTTGGTATTATGGAGGTAGGATGCATTTGGTTGGCAACTATGTATATTCGAAAATTTCTAATGTGCACCAAAATTCTTTAGAGATCACTTCAAATATTGTTCAGGCAATAGATGCCTTTAATAAAACTCTGCTAGTCCCACAATACATCGATGATTTTGGTCATAGGAAAACCATCACAGATGCAAATGAGATAGCCCCATTAATTAATCGAGGATTCTCTATAAGGCGTATCGAAGAAAGATTTTACCTAGCTCGTGGGCTTTTTGGCGGGGCTCCAAAGCGAAGATTTTCTACCACTAAGGGATTGGCTTCAGAGCTTGTAGAAACAGACCCTACAGACAAAAATTACCCCAATTTGCAGGATGTTGCATCACGAGTTATTCGCAACTTTTATGACATGGGGACCAAAACAGAATCTCAAATTGAAGAGGTGGCTGCTTTAGCTTTTGCTCGTAATCCTGTTATCACAAAAGATTTAGTCAAGATTCTAATCAGCGAGCTTGGGAAACCGTTACTTGAAGTTGAGGTCCTAAAGGCATTGAGAACAACCCTTGCCAATGCATCTCCAGGCGCTCTTGACCCTGACGACTTGGTTCGTTTATTGAAGATTGTTATGGATCAGATGAAAGCTGTCCATCAGCAGGAAGGCACCGGCACGAAGTTTGTCTCTCTTGTCTCAACAGCTGCTGAGATTTTGGACGTAATGAGGGATACTGGAGTGGTTGAAGTAGATCGAACAACTATTCATGATCAGCTAAATAAAACGTTAGATAGTTTAAGTTGTAATAAAAAAATTATTATTTCTTCGGTATCCGCATATGCAAAGCAATCCCTGGCTCGTGTTCCTGATAACGAATCTCTGATCAACTATTTTCTGAAGAAATTAAAGTGTGCGACTCAGGGGGTATCTAGTCTGATCAATGGGGTAAAAAATGTGGACATAGAGGCATTTATTACGAGTTACTACAAAATTATACAGGTACTTGAACAACACGAGAAGAAGAAAAATTGGTATGAAGACATTCGTGCATTAAAAATTTTGTCTCTAAAAGGATCCTTCCAGAAATTTGAAGACGTAATGAGAAAGAGAGTAAGTAAATATTCGAAACATGAAGACTTTTTTTACCATTTTGTTGGAAACATCCTTTTCATATTACTAGAGATAATTAAGAACAATTCCAGTGAGAAGAATAAAGATTGGGCTCTTTCCTGTGTTCAAGAAATCTATCTTAAGAATAATGTTTGGGGAACAAGCATAAAATTGAAAAGAGGAATCCTGGAGGAGCTTGCTGACATAGTTAAAAAAGCTGACAAAGGTACGGCTGATAAAACTAAGGAGATCTTGCGCACGATAGAGGTTGCTGTGCGTAATGATAATATTGCAAATGATCTGAGAAATATTTTTCGCTTAACGGTTGATTTTGATGATATGATATGGGAAGGGATGTATCGTTCTGTAAAAGCATCCACAGTATTGATCACAAAAGCTCAAGAAAATATTCAATTTTCACCAGCTGAAAACCTTGAACAACTAAAACAAATGAGGTTGGAAAATCAGGACATTCAAAAAGAACTCAGCTGCTATATCCCATTATCTGGAAGCTGCCACCAAAGTGCTCGAGCTACTGATGCAACAACATTTCAAGGTGAGGACTTGCAAGACATGATCACTGAGTTCTTGTGTGGAGAAGACAAAGTCTTTGTTCTCTTTGGAGATTCGGGAGGAGGAAAGTCAACCTTTCTGCTCAGACTGGAACAAAACCTATGGAACAACTGGGATCCAAAGAAACCAATACCTCTGTACATCAATTTATCAACTCTTGAAAAACCTTTTGGAAATGCTATTCATGAGACGTTAACCAAAAGAAACTTTAATAAAGATGAGTTGAATGTCTATAAGACTTATGAATTCATTTTCTTATTTGATGGCTATGATGAGTTACATAAAAAATGCAATCTTTATGAAGAAAATTCTCTAACGGATTGGAATGCAAAATCAATCGTATCTTGCCGAACCCACTATTTTGTAGGGTCAAATTATAAAAACTTCTTCGCTCCGGATGTTCCACATGGAGTTAGTCCTCCAGATCTGAAGAAAGCTTTTATCTTGCCCTTCAACTCAGACCAGATAGAGGAGTGTTTTAAAAAATTTATTAAGGAATACAAAATTCCGACAACATTGGATCAATACCAAAAGTACATTAAAGTGTTTCCTAACTTAAAAGAGATTACTAAAAACCCGTTCATTCTTAGAGTTATCGCTGAAGTTCTCCCTAAAATTGCTGAGGAATATAAACAAAATAAGTCTGATGAGGGACAACTTCGCTATATTGATATTTTTGATAGGTTTGTTAATAACTGGTTTGATCGTGAAGAACGCCGTTTTATTCGCTTAGCTACATCTAGCGGTATTGAGAACGACTATATAAAAAGTCAATATAAGGATATTGCTACTTCTCTTGCTCTATCGATGGTTCAGGAAAAGGTTTATTCCTTCATTTTTACTCGAAAATCAGTAGATCCTAATTATGAAAATTGTGAAACGGTTTGGGATAAATATTTTACTAAAAAATTGCAACATGCTTTTGCAGGTGTACCTTTGCGTAAGGACGAAGGTTCATTCCGTTTCATGCATAATTCTCTTCGAGATTACTTTTGTCTACGAGCAATTATTGAGTCGTCGACTGTGGACGACAGCCCTTCTAGGAATAAAGATGAGCAGTCTCGAATCTTATTGAAGAACTTAAACAGCGTAGATCTTACCAGCGAAACTGAAATTCTTAAACTAATGAAAGAGTGTGTTATGAAAGAAGAAAATCTGAAGAATGAGTTATTTGAAATTATCGAACGTTCAAAGAGCGAAGTAGAACTGAAAAATGGAGGAGCTAATGCCGCAGCGATTCTAAAAGCGGCGGGTGTAGACCTAAGTTGCCTAAATTCTGAAGGGATTTCTAACTCAGATTCCTCTACCGTCATCACGATGGCTACAAATTTTGATAATCAACATTTTACGGAGTGTAAGCTTATAGCGCCACCAAACGTAAAGTCGAGTAATTTGTGGTAAAATTAATAATTAAATTATGATGTTTTATAAATTTTTCAAGTCTCTTTAAATGTATATCTTTTATTTTAACTGGCTATAGCTACAGTTGCGTCTTAAGGATACGACGACATGCGCATACTTGAAAGCATAACAGTCTAAAGCGCTGCTTTTGCAGCTTGTTTATCTGTGGACAAACGGTGCCCTATTTGATATCCTAAAGGGACATTTTAAAATTTCTCCATTAGGAATTCAGGCATGGAAAAGCAGAAAAAGTGGCAATTTGGGCTCATTGTAGCCGTCTTAGGTCTCACACTCTATAACATTCTCCCAACGATATTCTACTATTCGAAGCCGCTCGATAAGGCGGTCAATCAGGAGATGGCCTCCCATGTGGTTGACTCAACTATCGATCGGGTCGACTCACTTCAAGATGAAGGGTTAAAGTGGATCTACTCCTTTAACGATCTCTTAGGAGTTAAAGCACAAAGTGTAGAGGCGAAAGAGGGAGATGTCGGGGAGTATATGGTGACCTTCTCATCAGCCCAAGATGCGGCACGCTTTAAGCGCTTTTTACCAAGAGCTGGTCGGTTGATCCCCTTCGTTCCTGGGCAGTTGCAGCTTGGATATAGCGCCAACGCCAGTCAAAATGAGGTTGTTGTTGTCCGCAATATCGGTGTCAATTTAGCTAAAAGTGGAGCTCAAGATTGGTTTACCTTCTCTCCTCTTCAGATTGAAGGTGCTCCAGCGCCTCTTTACGTTGAGTGGGTTCAAGATCGCCTGATCCCCCTTATCTCGGCCATGACAAGTGATAACGCTCTGAATGCTGAGGCGACCTTCGTTGCCAATGCCCCGGCCGATCTGAATGTGGATGAATCTCTGATGCGTCTTGCCGGCGAAATAAACGGTGTCGTTAAGGGATTAGGTGTTAGTAACCCATTGACAAAGAGTCTTCTATTTAGAGTCTCTCAAGGTGACAGCGAAGTGATTTCGGCTCTACAGAAAAGAGCCGAGAGCGCTATCTCATCAATAGAGCAAAAAATCAATACCTCGACAGGACAGGCCGGATCTGCTGATGAGAAGAGTATCAGCTCTAGAGAGTCTGTCGCGCTTTTGACGCAAAACCTCAATGAGCTAAAGAGTTTTACAAAGCTTCTCAGTGATCAAAAGGCGCTCTTTACAGCTCAAGCTGTGGCCATGACACCGCAGCAGATTCAAGAACTAGTGATCCAAAAAGCGACGCCTGGCAGTGAGCAAGAGCAGAGTATTCCTTTGAGTGGTGCAAGCCCTTTCTTCGATGCGCTTTTTGTCGACTGGGAGATGGGCTCCATCGACTTCGTTTTAAAACCTGAGATTTCAGAAATTGTCCTTAAAGAGCCAAAGAGTGAGACAGCGGCCCGACTCAAAGATCAGGTGGGTCAGCTCCTTATTAATGAGGTGGCTTATCTTTCCCGTATTAGCGATGAGGAGATCAAAGTCGATGGCGATCAGGTTTCGGTTCGCATCTCTCCTCTGCTCGACACAACAGGTATATTGAAGTGGGATCTTGGTGAGCTCGCGAAGCGCAAAGGGGAGGAGATTCTCGGCTCATTAAAAAGCAGCTGGTCACCTACCCACACCGATCTTCAGCCGCAAAACTTTCCGATTCTAGACCAGGATAGCTTCTCAAAGCTCTCAGCTCTTGAACAGAAGATTGGACTTGTTCTCTATACTCCTGCAACACAGGCTCAAGAGCCTCCAAAAGGATTTAGAAGCTCGTCGATCTATCTGATCGCCAAAGGACTTCGCACACTTATCAAGCAGGCAGAGCAAAACCCTGCCGTTTCAAACGACCTGATGCAAGATATGCAGGCGCTCACACAAAGTTTGCAAGCCCAAGGTTTTATTGCCTATCCAGGCAGCTCTTACGGCATGGATCCGATTTACAAAGATGACATCATCTTTGAGCTGAGTGACTACTACGGCATGATGCTCAGCGCCACGCGTGAAAAATTTGAGGCGAAGGGCTCTAAGCGTTTTGCTATCCTACCTTTCTCCAATGTGGAGCAGCGTCTATTAACTGAAAATCAAATTGGAGATCAGATCCAAGAGGATCTTCTAAAATGGAGAGAGGCATACAACGCCGCTCAGGTCGATCTCAATCTACTAGAACGCTACTCGGTTCCTAAGCCGACGAAGAGCCCCTTCATCGAAAACATCAAGCTGAGTGCGGAGAAGTACTTGCGCGGTGATGAGAGAAAGGTTTTAAATTGGGGTCTCGACCTTTCAGGAGGAAAGGCGGTACGCATCGGTCTAGTGGACCACTCCGGTAAGGCGGTCACCAATCCTGAGGATTTAAGGCAGGCTGTTGATGAGCTCTACCAGCGTGTCAACAAGCTGGGTGTCTCTGAAAGAACCATCCGTATTGAAGATCAGAACATTCATCTTGAATTCCCCGGCTCTCAAGGGCTATCTGCGACTGAGTTGGTGAAGGCCTCTTCGATGACCTTCCATATCGTCAATGAGAAGTTCAGCAGAACCAATGAGAGGCTTGCTGATCCGGTGAACCGCTTCTTGCAAGAGGTCTGGAACGAAGCTGTCGTCACAAACCAAAAAGATATTGAGAGTATCAACCGCATTGCCTGGCAAAAGCTCGGCGGAGATCCTTCTGAGGAATCAGCTGGGATGCCACGAGGAGAGTTTGCTGAGCTGCTCTATAACAGCGGCTTAAGGCTCGTCTCTCCGGAGGATAGAGCACGCTCGTCAACCTTTAATGATACATTCTCTATGGTTGCGCGCCTAAAGGGCGAAGACCACAGTGAGTGGCATGGTGAGACGCATCCCTTGATGTTTGTCTTTAGTAACTATGCTGCGGAAGGGTCGAGTTTGACAAATGTGAATGTTGGCTATGACCAGACTGAAGGTAATATGCTTCAGTTTGATATCAAGAGCTCCTACGATCAAAAAGGAAGAGTAGGCAATCCGCGTGATGAACTCTACGCCTGGACATCCACCTTCTCAGAAGAGAGCGTGCAGGGGACACCACTTGAAAACTATAGCAAGGGCCACGGCTGGCGCATGGCTGTGTTGCTCAATGATCAGGTGATCAGCGCCCCCTCATTGAAGGGGCCTTTAAAGGATCGCGCCTCGATCACGGGCCGCTTCTCTCAACGTGAGATTAGCCAGCTCGCTGCGGACCTAAGAGCTGGATCTCTTAGCTTCACGCCGAGGATTCTTTCTGAAAATAATATTAGCCCTGACCTCGGTAAGGAGGAGCGCGCTAAGGGTATTAGCGCCTCACTCATCGCATTGGCTCTGGTCGTTGTGGTGATGACCGGCTACTACCGCTTTGCCGGTGTTGTGGCCAGTATTGCCGTTCTTCTCAACCTGCTTATCATGTGGGGTGTGCTCCAAAACATTGATGCGGCGCTGACGCTTGCTGGTATTGCCGGTATCGTCTTGACCATTGGAATGGCGGTCGACGCCAACGTTTTGGTCTTTGAGAGGATCAAAGAGGAGTTTGCCATCTCAGGACGAATCGCTTCGGCTATTCAGACCGGCTATCGCAAAGCTTTCTCTGCGATTGTTGACTCCAATATTACAACTATCATTGCTGCCTTGATCTTGATCCAGTTTGACTCAGGGCCCATCAAAGGGTTCGCCGTGACACTGATTATCGGTATCATCTCCTCGATGTTCACCGCACTCTTTATGACCCGCTATTTCTTTGCTGGCTGGGTCAAAAGAGGGGGCAAGAAGCTATCGATGAGTAATCTGATCAGCGGAACAAAGATAGACTTCCTTTCGAAGACACGCTTTGTTGTCATTCTTTCAATTCTCGTCATCGCCTTTGGCGGCACGCTCTTTGTTAAGGAGAGTAGCACCATCTTCGGCATGGACTTTACAGGAGGATATGCTCTTACTGTTGAGGTTGAGGAGAAGGGTGAGGAGGCTCCAAGGATTGCCGCTCACAAAGCACTCGTAGAGTCGGGAGCGCCTGCTCTCGATGTTCAGGTGAGACAGCTCACCCATCCTAACCAGCTGCGCATTCAGCTCGGTATGGGCATGGAGGAGAGCTCCTATCCCTTCTATGAGATGCCTCGGGAGATTAAAGTTCCAGGTGCCACATATGAGTATGAGACTAACCCAAGACTCACCTGGGTTGTCAATGCCTTAGCTGCGCATGGCGTGGAGGTTCAAGCTTCTGAACTGCCAAATCTCTCAAGCAATTGGAGCGTCGTCAGTGGACAGTTCTCCGACGTGATGCGTAATCAGGCGGCCTTTGCTCTGCTCTTAGCGATGGTGGCGATTCTCATCTATATTACTCTGCGCTTTCAGTTTAAATATGCGATTAGCGCTGTCATTGGACTTGTCCATGATGTCATGTTAACGCTTGGTGTGATGGCGATCTTCCACTATCTCGGCTTCCCTGTGCAGATCGACCTCGTTGTCGTCGGAGCGATCATGACGATTATCGGATACTCTCTTAACGATACGATTATCGTCTTTGACAGGATCCGTGAAGATACTAAGCTGATGCGTAAAAGCAGCTTTAGAGAGGTTGTCAACCACTCGATCAACATCACGCTCTCAAGAACAGCGATGACTTCGGGTACCACTCTCTTGGTATTGGTCAGTCTGCTGCTTCTCGGCGGCCCTTCGATCTTCGCCTTCTCACTGGTGATGACGATGGGAGTTCTCTTTGGAACCGCTTCATCACTCTATGTTGCTCCGGCAGCCCTTCTCTATTTTCATGGGAAGGAGCATAAGAATGGCTCTAAAGGATCACTAAAGCTAAGAAACGCTTCATAAAAGAGTACGACACACTCACATCGTTTACAATTTGGTAACCGATGTGGGTGTTTTTTTTATCCATAAAAATTTCTTCCTATAAAAATAATAATATCTTAGTTTGAGAGCTTTCAAAAAAATAATCCTACGAGGCGTAAATGACAACACGTACCCATCCTTCTATCACACCCAACGCAGCTTCAACATCTGACGTAGCTCAACTTCCCCAACTCAAACAGGACCTTCGCCAATACATCGCATCTATTGGCCAAACAGATCCCCAGCTGGCCTCCGAGCTCTCGCGCCGCGTTACCCTTTGCGACTGGACCCCTCACGAAATCCACTCTCTGCGCTCTCTTGGTCTTCCGATCCCCATCGCCTTTTGCCCGAACCCAGGCCTGCCCGGCGGCGGCGCTGGGGACCTTGTGGTCGATATGATTCGAGGGTTCATCACCATTGCTCTAGAAGGAAACAAAAAAGCTGTCGATCAGGACCTTGAGAAAAGAATCGTCAAAGCTACCATCCTCCTCCCCGATGGCAGTATAGAGGTCGGAAACCACCAAGGAGGTCGCGTCCTCAGCGACCCCAAGAAAAACCGCTTTGGCCTTAACCCAAGGTACACCCTCCTCGCCGCAGGGCAGGGGGAGTTTACCTCTGCACGTGTCACTTATATCGGTAATTTCCACAACAACCACTTCCACGACATTACCGGAGGAGCACAGTATTTTATTGAAGGAACGTTTCGCTACAGAGGCTGTTTTACCGAAGGCAAACGCCAAGGTCATGGCGAGCTTGAGAAATACAATCCCGAAACCAAAAGTTTCTACCTCTACTTTAAAGGCGACTGGAAAGAGGACAAACCCTACGATGGAAAAGTCCACACACCGGACGGAGGGGGCCTCACCATCAAAGAGGGAGTCATCATCGGCATGCAGGGACAAGCGATCGTCACCCCTTCACCTCAATCTCCCATCACACCCAAACCCACCCCTACCGCAATCGCCCCCGAACCTCTCGTGGAGCGTAAACTCGAAAATCCCACCCTCTCTCTCAATTTAGAGGAGAGTATCAAAATCCTCACCCACTGCATCCAGCACGGCAAAGCGCAAGCCCAAAAGGCGCACGATAAAGATCTCATCATCCTCATCGGCAACACGGG